>NZ_JBFAAP010000027.1:0-108332 GCF_040639815.1 Streptomyces sp. NPDC023723 | reverse complement strand
GCCCGCGCCGCGAAGTCCGCGGTCCGTACGCCGGCCCGCGCGCCGCCCGCCACGGCGCCGGCCGCGAGGCCCGCCGCGGGCGCGGCGCCGCGCGCGAGCAGCCGGGGCCCGGCCAGCACGAGCCCGGCCGCGGCCCCGGAGGTACGGGTCAGAAGTCCAGCCCCCATCACCACGGCCGCTCAGCCCGCCTTCCGGCCCGTCCCCGTCGACTTCCGGCCCGGTTTCCCGGCAGCGGCGGCCCGCTCGGCCGCCGACCCGCTCTTCATCGCGGCCCCACTCCGCGCCACCGCCCCGGCACCCTTCGCCACGGCGGTGTTCTTCGCCCGGGTACCCGTGGCCATTCCGCTGTCGGCGGGGGCGGTTCCGGCGGAGGTGGTCCGCTTGGCACCGGCGGTCGCCTTCTTGACCGGGGCGGCAGCCGCGCTCGCCGGGGCGGAGGTCTTCTTGGCCGAGGCGGAGGCCGTCTTCGGGGTCCCGGACGTCGTCTTGGTGGCCCCGGCGGCCCCGGTGGCCTTCTGGGCAGCCCCGGCGGTCCTCTTGGCGGCCGCAGCGGTCGTCTTCCGGCCCGCCACGGCCGGCTTGGCGGCCCCGGTCGTCTTCTTGGCAGCCGCGACGGCCGACTTCCGACTCGCCACGGCCGGCTTGACGGTCCCAGTGGTCTTCTTGGCAGCCGCGACGGCCGACTTCCGGCCCGCCACGGCCGACTTGGCCGTCCCAGCCGCCGACTTCCGAGCGGCGACCGTCGACTTCGCCGTCCCGGCGACCGTCGACTTCGCCGTCCCGGCGGCCGCCGTCTTCCGAGCCCCGGCGGCCGACTTACCGGCCGCTCCAGGGGTCCCGGCGGCCCCGGCGCCCCTCTGCGTCCTCGCCCCGGCCGTCTTCCCGGCCGTCCCCGCCGTCTTACGGGTCCCGGCCGCCGTCTTACGAGCCCCCGCCCCCGTCTTCCCGGCCCCCGCCGCCGTCGTGGCCGACCGCGCCGCCGTCTTCCGTACGCCGGCCGCCGCCTTACGGGCGCCGGCCGCCGCCTTACGGGCGCCGGCCGCCGTCTCCTCGCCAGCAGCCGCAGCCGCAGCCGTTCCCGACCGCGTCCCGCCCCGAGCCGCCGTCACCGCCCCGCCCCCGGCCCCCTCAGCCGTATCCGAGCCCGCGCCCGAGCCCACCGCCCCCCGGCCCCGACCCTGAGCCCTGCCCGAATCCCGCCCCCGCTCCTGATCCCGCTCCCGCTCCCGCCCCCGCTCCTCATCCCGATCCCGAGGCCGCGTAAGCCAAGCCACCGCCGCTCCCGCGGCCGCCACCGGCCACTCCACGAGCCCGGCGATACCCGCCACTCCCGCGCCGGTGTAGACGGCCAGCCGCCGCCCGCGCGGCGACACCGCGCCGATCCGGTCCAGCACCCCGCCGGCCACCTTGCCGACCGTCCCGGCACCCGGCACCCGTTCCAGCGCCGTGACGGCGGCGCCGAGCGGCCCCGGGAGCCCCTGTGCCGCCGACTTCTGCTCAGCCATGACCGTCCTCCACGCGCGTGCTCGCCCCTGGCAACATCACCTTCCGGTAAGCGCCGGGTTCCCGCACCTCGGACAGCCATCCGTGCTAGCTGGACCGGCTGGACCGCATCCGCAACCCCCGCACCAGCAACCCCACCACCGCCTCGAACTCGTCCTCGATCCCCGGCCGCCGCCACTCCCCCGCGTGGCACGGGTCGTGGAAGTGGGCGGTGGCCCGGAAGAACGCGCCGGCGGCCGTCGCCGGGTCACCCGCCGCGAAGTCCCCCGCCGCCATCCCGTCCCGCACGATCCGGGTCAGCTGGGTGGTCAGGTCGTCCAGGTGGTCCCCGACCACCGTGCCGTTCTCCCCGACCAGCACCGAGTACGTGGCGAACAGTTCGGGATCGTCGCCCGCCTTGCGGCGCTTGGCCTCGAACAGCGCCCGCGCCCAGTCCCGCAGCCGGGTCTCCGGGTCGCCGTCGGCGGCGACGATCCCGGCCAGCGCCTCGGAGGTGCGGTCCAGCCACCGCTTGGTGACCGCCTCGCGCAGCGCCGCCTTGGTCCGGAAGTGCCGGTAGACACTGCCGTGGCTGACGCCGAGCGCGCGGGCCACGTCCACCACGGTGGCCTTGGCCGGGCCGTGCCGGCGCAGCACCTCCTCGGTGGCTTCGAGGATGCGCTCGGCGGTCAGGGTCTCGGAGGTCGGTGCCATGGCCTAGACCGTACCGGGCGCCGGTCAGCGCTCGACGTGGGCCATCTGGGCCGCCGGGTAGCGGTCTCCGGCGGCGGCGCCGGCGGGTACCGCCTCCTCGACGGCGGCCAGGTCGGCGGCGTCCAGCGTGACGTCCACCGCGCCCAGCGCCTCGCCGAGCCGCTCACGGGTCCGGGCACCGATCAGCGGCACGATGTCCGCGCCCCGGGAGAGCACCCAGGCGATGGCGACCTGGGCGACGCTCACGCCCTTGCCCGCGGCGATCTTCCGCAGCGCCTCGACGAGGTCCAGGTTGTGCCGGAGGTTGTCGCCCTGGAAGCGCGGCGAGTGGGCGCGGAAGTCGGTGGCGGCGAGCTGCCGGTCCGCGGTGAAGTGCCCGGAGATCAGCCCGCGCGAGAGCACGCCGTACGCCGTGACACCGATGCCCAGTTCCCGCACGGCCGACAGGATCTCGTCCTCGATGCCGCGCGAGATGAGCGAGTACTCGATCTGGAGGTCGCTGATCGGCGCGGTGGCGGCGGCCCGCCGGATGGTGCCGGCCCCGACCTCGCTGAGGCCGATGTGGCGTACGTACCCCCGCTCGACCAGCTCCGCGATGGCGCCGACCGTCTCCTCGATCGGCACGTCGGGGTCGAGCCGGGCGATGCGGTAGACGTCGATGTGGTCGACGCCGAGCCGCTGGAGCGAGTAGGCGGCGAAGTTCTTCACCGCGGCGGGCCGCCCGTCGTAGCCGGACCAGCCGCCGTCCGGGTCGCGCAGCGCGCCGAACTTCACGCTGACCAGCGCCCGCTGCCGGGCGGCGGCGGGGGCGGCGCGCAGCGCCTCGCCGATCAGCATCTCGTTGTGGCCCATGGCGTAGAAGTCGCCGGTGTCGAGCAGCGTGACCCCAGCGTCGAGGGCAGCATGGATCGTGGCGATGGACTCGGTCCGGTCCGCCTCTCCGTAGAGCGCGGACATGCCCATGCAGCCGAGGCCGAGGGCGGAGACCTGGGGGCCGGTGGTTCCGAGGGAGCGCGTTGGCATCGTCATGCCACCACGATGACATAACAACTGACAGATTTCAATATCTGTCAGTTGTTACTCACTGCGGTGGGCGCCGGAACGCCGCCGGCCCCCGCCCCGGACCCGGAGGTCCGGCACAGGGGCCGGCGAAGACGGAAGGGACGGGCTCAGCAGCCCACCAGCCGCCCGGCGAGGTAGCCCTCGATCTGGTCCAGCGACACCCGCTCCTGCTTCATCGAGTCCCGCTCGCGCACCGTCACCGCGTTGTCCTCGAGGGTGTCGAAGTCGACCGTCACGCAGTACGGCGTGCCGATCTCGTCCTGCCGGCGGTAGCGGCGGCCGATCGCGCCGGCGTCGTCGAAGTCGATGTTCCAGTTCTGCCGCAGCGCCTGGGCGAGCCCCTTGGCCTTCGGGGACAGCTCCGGGTTGCGGGACAGCGGCAGCACGGCGACCTTCACCGGGGCCAGCCGGTGGTCGAGCCGCAGCACGGTCCGCTTCTCCATCTTGCCCTTGGCGTTGGGCGCCTCGTCCTCGATGTAGGCGTCCAGCAGGAACGCCAGCATCGCGCGGCCGACACCGGCGGCCGGCTCGATGACGTACGGCGTCCAGCGCTCGCCGGCCTCCTGGTCGAAGTAGGAGAGGTCCTGGCCGGAGGCCTTGGAGTGGGCGCCGAGGTCGTAGTCGGTGCGGTTGGCGACGCCCTCCAGCTCACCCCACTCGCTGCCGCCGAACTGGAAGCGGTACTCGATGTCCGCGGTGCGCTTGGAGTAGTGCGAGAGCTTCTCCGCCGGGTGCTCGTACCACCGCATGTTCTCCTCGCGCATACCGAGGCCGGTGTACCAGTTCCAGCGCTGCTCCATCCAGTACTCCTGCCACTTCTCGTCCTCGCCCGGCTTGACGAAGAACTCCATCTCCATCTGCTCGAACTCGCGGGTGCGGAAGATGAAGTTGCCGGGCGTGATCTCGTTGCGGAAGGACTTGCCCATCTGGGCGATGCCGAACGGCGGCTTGCGGCGCGAAGTGGTCTGCACCTGGCCGAAGTTGGTGAAGATGCCCTGCGCGGTCTCGGGCCGCAGGTAGGCGACGGAGCCGGTGTCCTGGGTCGGGCCGAGGTGGGTGGAGAGCAGGCCGGAGAACTGCTTGGGCTCGGTGAACTGGCCCTTGTTGCCGCAGTTGGGGCAGTTGATGTCGGCGAGGCCGTTCTCCGGGGCGCGGCCCTTCTTCTCCTCGTACGCCTCTTCCAGATGGTCCGCGCGGAACCGCTTGTGGCAGGCGGTGCACTCGGTCAGCGGGTCGGAGAAGGTGGCGACGTGACCGGAGGCGACCCAGACCTCGGGGGCGAGGATCACGGACGAGTCGATACCGACGACGTCCTCGCGCGAGGTCACCATGTAGCGCCACCACTGGCGCTTGAGGTTCTCCTTGAGCTCGACACCCAGCGGACCGTAGTCCCAGGCGGCACGCTGGCCGCCGTAGATCTCACTACAGGGGAAAACGAAGCCACGGCGCTTGCTCAGGCTGACGATGGTGTCGATCTTGTCGGCGGCCACGGTGCTCTCTTCATTACGACGACGGGCGACGAAGCGAGATGCTTCCAGCGAATGCTTCAGGTTACCGGCGCCGCCCGGCCCGTAACCAAATCGGGTCCTTGTTGACAACCGTTTCCAGATTTGTTGAAAATGAGTGTCATGAACGTACGACGACGTCCCATATCCGGCATAGCGGTCGCCGCGGTCACCGCGCTCGGCCTCGGCACTCTCTCCGCCTGCTCCAGCGACAGCGCGGAGGCGAGCGGCGGAGGTGGCGACAAGCTCGACGTCGTCGCGTCGTTCTATCCGATGCAGTACCTCGCCGAGCAGATCGGCGGGGACCATGTGAACGTCACCACCCTCACCGAGCCCGGCCAGGAACCGCACGACCTGGAGCTGAGCACCAAGCAGACCGCCGAACTGGGCGAGGCGGACGCGGTGCTCTACCTGAAGTCGCTGCAGCCCGCCGTGGACGAGGCGGTCGCCCAGTCCGGCGTCAAGACGAAGATCGACGCGGCCTCGCTGACCAAGCTGGAGAACCACGGCGACGTCGAGCACGAGCACGCGGACGAGGAGTCCGGTTCCGCCGAGGAGGAGTCCGCCCTCGACCCGCACATCTGGCTGGACCCGGTGAAGTACGCCGAGGTCGCCAAGGGCGTCGCCAAGGCCCTGGAGCAGGCCGACCCGGACCACGCCGCCGACTACAAGAAGAACGTCACGGCGCTGACCACCAAGCTCGACGGACTGGACACGGCGTACGCGAACGGTCTGAAGAACACCACCACCAAGGTCTTCTTCACCAACCACGCCGCCTTCGGCTACCTCGCCGAGCGCTACGGCCTGACCCAGGAGGCCATCGCCGGGCTCGACCCGGAGAGCGAGCCCAGCCCCGCCCGGATCAAGGAACTCCAGCAGGAGGCCAAGGCCGACGGCGTGACCACCGTGTTCTACGAGACACTGGTGTCGGACAAGACCGCGAAGACGCTCGCCCAGGACGCGAACCTGAAGACCGATGTCCTCGACCCGCTCGAAGGCATCACCGACAAGTCCGAGGGCGAGGACTACATCGAGGTCATGCAGTCCAACCTCGAAGCGCTGAAGACCGCCCTCGGCGCCAAGTGACAGCTCCTGACCGTACGGAGGCCCTCGTGAGCGACGAGCCCGTCATATCCCTGCGCGGAGTCCGCGCCGAACTGGGCTCGCGCCTCGTCCTGCGCGGCATCGACCTCACCGTGCGCCGCGGTGAGGTCGTCGCGCTGCTCGGCGCGAACGGCTCCGGCAAGTCGACGGCCGTGCGCGCCGTCATCGGCCAGGTGCCGGTGGCGGCCGGCGAGGTCGAGCTGTTCGGCACCCCGCGGCGCCGGTTCCGCGACTGGGCCAAGGTCGGCTACGTCCCGCAGCGCACCACGGCCGCGGGCGGCGTGCCCGCCACGGTGACCGAGGTGGTCTCCTCCGGGCGGCTGTCCCGGACCCGCTTCGGCGTGCTGCGCAAGGCCGACCACGCGGCGGTGCGCCGCGCCCTGGACCTGGTCGGCATGGCCGAGCGCGCCAAGGACTCGGTCGACGCCCTCTCCGGCGGTCAGCACCAGCGCGTCCTGATCGCCCGCGCGCTCGCCGCCGAACCCGAGCTGCTGATCATGGACGAGCCGATGGCCGGCGTCGACCTGGCCAGCCAGCGGGTGCTCGCCGAGACCCTGGAGCGGCAGGTGGCGGCCGGTGCGACGGTGCTGCTGGTGCTGCACGAACTCGGCCCCCTGGAACCTCTCATCGACCGGGCGGTCGTCCTGCGCGACGGCTGCGTGCTGCACGACGGCCCGCCCCCCGAGGCGGTCGGCCAGCACGCGCTGCCCGGCCACGACCACGTACACCCGCACGACACGGCGGGCGCCGAACCGATCCGCACCGGACTGCTGAGCTGATAGCCGATGGAATTCCTGAACTACGCCTTCATGCAGCGGGCCCTGCTGGCCGCCGTCCTGGTCGGCATCACCGCGCCCGCGATCGGCATCTACCTGGTCCAGCGCCGCCAGGCCCTGATGGGCGACGGCATCGGCCACGTCGCGATGACCGGCGTCGGCCTCGGCTTCCTGCTCTCCTGGTCCCCGGTGTGGATGGCCACCCTGGTCTCCGTGCTGGGCGCCGTACTGATGGAACTGATCCGCTGGTACGGCCGCACCCGCGGCGACATCGCCCTCGCCATGCTCTTCTACGGCGGCATGGCCGGCGGCGTGATGTTCATCAACCTGGCGCCGGGCGGCTCCAACGCCAACCTCACCTCGTACCTCTTCGGCTCCCTGTCGACGGTGAGCGAGTCGGACGTCACCGCGATCTGCTGCCTGGCCGCCTTCGTGGTGCTGGTCACCCTGGGGCTGCGCCGCCAGCTCTTCGCGGTCAGCCAGGACGAGGAGTTCGCCCGGGTCACCGGGCTGCCGGTGCGCGCGCTGAACCTGCTGACCGCCGTCACCGCCGCGATCACCGTGACCGTCGCCATGCGGGTGGTCGGCCTGCTGCTGGTGTCCGCGCTGATGGTGGTCCCGGTGGCCGCCGCGCAAGCGCTCAGCCGCAGCTTCGCCGCCACCTTCGCCATCGCCGTCGCGATCGGCGTCGCGGTGACCCTCGGCGGCACGGTCACCTCGTACTACCAGGACGTGCCGCCCGGCGCGACGATCGTGCTGCTGACCATCGCCGCGTTCATCGTGCTGAGCGCCCTCGCCACCCCGCTGGCCAGGCGACGCGCGCGGGCGGCCGCCGCCGCGCGGGGCGCCGCCGACCCGGCCGAGTGCCGGGTCCCGGCGGGGCGGACGGCCGGCGACGAGGCCGGCGTCTGATCGGCGTCCGGCCGACGGCTGCCGGGGCTGGCACAATGGCCCCGGCAGCGCAGACGTGAGGAGGCAACCCGGTGACCACCGCTGGACCACCCGTGAAGGGCCGCGCCACACGGCAGCGCGCCGCCGTGTCGGCGGCCCTCCAGGAGGTCGAGGAGTTCCGCAGCGCGCAGGAACTCCACGACATGCTCAAGCACAAGGGCGACTCGGTCGGGCTGACCACGGTCTACCGCACCCTCCAGTCCCTCGCCGACGCCGGCGAGGTCGACGTGCTGCGCACCGCCGACGGCGAGTCCGTCTACCGCCGCTGCTCCAGCGGCGACCACCATCACCACCTGGTCTGCCGCTCCTGCGGCAAGGCCGTCGAGGTGGAGGGCCCCGCCGTGGAGAAGTGGGCGGAGGCGATCGCCGCGGAGCACGGCTACGTCAACGTGGCCCACACGGTGGAGATCTTCGGCACCTGCGCGGAGTGCGCCGCGGGTTGAGCGGGGTTCGTCCGCGGGTGTGGGAAAAGCGCGGCGCAGCCGCGGCTTTTCAGGGGCGCGGGGAACTGCGCGACCAGCCCCCACCCACCCGCACCCGACCGACTACCCCTCGGCCCGCGGCACCTCGTTGGGGATCGCTCCGCCGAAGCGCCGGTCCCGGGAGGCGAACTCCAGGCACGCGCGCCACAGATCACGGCGGTCGAAGTCCGGCCACAGGACGTCCTGGAAGACCATCTCCGCGTACGCGCTCTGCCACAGCAGGTAGTTGGACGTGCGCTGCTCCCCGCTGGGCCGCAGGAACAGGTCGACGTCCGGCATGTCCGGGTAGTAGAGGTACTTCGCGATCGTCTTCTCGTTGACCTTGGACGGGTCGAGCCGCCCGGCCGCCACCTCCTCGGCGATCGCCTTCGCGGCGTCCGCGAGCTCGGCCCGGCCGCCGTAGTTCATGCAGAAGTACAGCGTGAGCCGGTCGTTGCCCTTGGTCTGCTCCTGGGCGATCTGGAGTTCCTTGGCGACCGACTTCCACAGCTTGGGCATCCGGCCCACCCAGCGCACCCGGACCCCGAGCCCGTCGAGGGTGTCGCGGGACTTGCGGATGAAGTCCCGGTTGAAGTTCATCAGGAAGCGCACCTCGTCGGGCGAGCGCTTCCAGTTCTCGGTGGAGAAGGCGTACAGGGAGATGCTCCCCACGCCCATCTCGATGGCCCCCTGGAGCACGTCCATGACCTGCTCGGCGCCGACCTTGTGGCCCTCGGTGCGGGGCAGCCCGCGCTGCTTGGCCCAGCGGCCGTTGCCGTCCATGACGATGGCCACGTGCTCCGGGACCAGTTCCCCGGGGAGCTTCGGCGGCCGGGCGCCGGACGGGTGCGGCTCGGGTGTCCGGTACTCCCGGCGCTGGCGCCCCAGAATCCCGCGTACGGCCATATCGCTACATCTCCTACTTCTTGTCCTACGTCTCGTCCTACGCCGCTACTTCTCGACGTACCGCAGGGAGCGCAGTCCCCGCTCCAGATGCCAGTGCAGGTAGGCGGAGACCAGTCCGCTGCCCTCCCGGACGTGCCGCGGCTCGGCCGCGTCCGCCGTGGCCCAGTCTCCCGCAAGCAGCGCGCCGAGCAGTTCCAGGGCCTGCGGCGAGGGTACGACGGAGCCGGGCACCCGGCAGTCGACGCAGACCGAGCCGCCCGACCCGACCGAGAAGAACCGGTTCGGGCCCGGCATGCCGCACTTCGCGCAGTTGCCGAAGGTCGGCGCGTACCCGTTGACGGCGAGGGAGCGCAGCAGGAACGCGTCCAGGACCAGGCCGGGGGCGTGCTCGCCCCGGGCCAGCGTGCGCAGCGCCCCGACCAGGAGCAGGTACTGCTGCACCGCCGGTTCGCCCTCGTGGTCGGTGAACCGCTCCGCCGTCTCCAGCATGGCCGTCCCGGCGGTGTACCGGCCGTAGTCGGTGACGATGCCGCCGCCGTACGGCGCGATGGTCTCGCTCTGCGTGCACAGCGGCAGCCCGCGGCCGACCAGCTCGCTGCCCTTGGCAAAGAACTGCACGTCGACGTGGGAGAACGGCTCAAGGCGGGCGCCGAACTTGGACTTGGTGCGCCGCACGCCGCGTGCCACGGCGCGTACCCGGCCGTGACCGCGGGTGAGCAGCGTGATGATCCGGTCCGCCTCACCCAGCTTCTGGGTGCGCAGCACGATGCCGTCGTCGCGGAACAGACTCATGGCACCCATTGTCGCCCACGTTTCAAGGCACCTCGCCGCGGCTGCGGGCGTTGGCGTACGCCGTGCCCGCGCCGATCCGCTCGGCGGGCGTGGCCCGGCGCACCGCGCCCGGTTCGGCGTCCCACTCCCGTCCGCCGCCGCACGGCCGCAGCTGGACGTACGGCCCCTCGTGCCCCATGACGATCCCCACCCTTCCGTTCCGGGTGTCCACGACGTACGAACCGACGGGTTCCAGCACCGCGTCCTCCGCTCCTCGGCCCCGTTCGCTGCGGGCCGATCACCGTTGTCCGACCGAGTCCCCCGTCTCCTCTGTTTTTCGGTTTCGCGCCCCGCCTCCCCAAGGTGACGTTTCCCCACCTGCCCCGCGAGCCGCCCGCGCCCCGTAAGTGCGGTGGGAGGCAGGGGAGTTCGGGATCGTCGCCGGGTACGGGGGGAACCTGCCGTTCGAGCATGTGATGCCCAGGGCGGACGGTGTTCGAGTAAAGGACCCGATCGGGTACGAGGGGGCGTCTCGGGGGCGTCCCCGAGACGGCCCCGGGGGCAAACCCCCAGGCGGATCGGGTGCTTCCCGGATGGGTCCGACGGCCCGTCTCGGCGACGCTGCTCGTATGACACAGACCACACGCAAGCCGCACACCACACCTGCGACGGGCGCCGCACCTGCTACGGGCACCACACCCGCGTCGCGGACCGTGCACGCGTCGCGGACCGCGGCCGTCCCGCGCCCGCGGGGCCGCCGCACCGCCGCCCTCGTGGGCGCCGGTGCCGTCCTGCTCGGCCTGACCGTGCCGGTGACGGCCATGACGGCCATGACGGCCGTGCCCGCCGCCGCGGCGCCGGCCGCCACCGCCCCGCTCGCCTGGACCGCGTGTCCCGAGGGGCCGGGTGTCGATCCCCGGCAGCGGTGCGCCACCCTGCGCGTTCCCCTGGACCACGCCGACCCCGGCGGCGGGACGATCGGCATCGCCGTCTCCCGCGTCCCGAGCGAGAAACCGGCCGCCCGGCGCGGCTCCCTGTTACTGATCCCGGGCGGACCGGGCGGCTCCAGCCTCAACGACCCGTCCGGGAAGGGCCAGAAGCTCCCTCAGGAGGTACGGGACGCCTACGACCTGATCGGTTTCGCGCCGCGCGGCGTCGCGCCCTCCACCGCCGCCGACTGCGGCCTGGACCCCGCCGACCTGGCACCGGCCGTCACCCGCCCCTGGCCCGCCCCGGACGGCTCGATCGACGGCAACCTGGCCACCGCCGCGCGGATGGCGGCCGCCTGCGCCCGCAACGGCGGCGAACTGGTCAAGCATCTGAGCACGGTCGACGAGGTCCGGGACCTCGACCTGCTGCGGGCCGCGCTCGACGAGCGCCGGATCTCCGCGTGGGGGGTGTCGTACGGCACGTACGTCGGCGCGGTCTACCGCGAGCTGTTCCCCCACCGCACCGACCGGATCGTCCTCGACAGCAACGACGACCCCGACCCGAAGCGGGTGGCCCGCGCCTGGCTGGCCGGGCACGAGCAGGGGGTGGAGGACGTCTTCCCGGACTTCGCCGCCTGGGCGTCCCGGCCGGGGCCGTACCGGGTGGCGCGGACGGCCGCCGAGGTCCGGCCACTGTTCCTGGAGCTCGCCGCCCGCCTGGACCGCGAGCCGATCCCGTGGCCGGGCGCCAACCCGCCCGAACTGACCGGCAATGTGCTGCGGCAGACCATGCTGGACAGCCTCTACTCCCCCGCCAAGTATCCGGTGCTGGCCGAGCTGATGAACGCCGCCCGCCGGGGCACCGTGCCGCCCGCGCCGGCCGCCCCGCCCGAGGCCGTGCTGCAGAACGTCACCGCGGTCGTCGCCGCGACCATATGCAACGACGTGGCCTGGCCCCGGACCGCCGCCGCGTACCAGCAGGACGTCGCCGAGAGCCGGGCCGCGTACCCGCTCACCGCGGGCATGCCGCGCAACGCGATGCCGTGCGCCGCCTGGCCGTACCCGCCGCGGCGGGCACCGGTGCGGATCACGGACCGGGGGCCGTCGAACGTGCTGCTCATACAGAACGAACGGGACGTCGCCACCCCGCTCGCCGGCGCGCACCGGCTGCGGGCCGCCCTCGGCGGGCGCGCGGTCATGGTCACCGTGGACGCCACCGGCCACGACGCCTACCTGGCCAACGGCAACGCCTGCGGGGACGCCGCGGTCTCCCGCTTCCTGGCGACCGGCGAGCGGCCGGCCGGCGACACGTACTGCCCCTGACCGAACCCGCCGGGAGGCCCGGCTCACCCCTGGTCGACCATCCAGGTGCCGTCCTCCTCGTCGTCGACGCGGACCTCCAGTTCGCGCAGGTTCATGCCCGCCTCCCACAGCTCCCGGAACCGCTTCATCCGGTCCTGTACGTGGTCCTGGCGGGCGTTGAGCCGGGTGCGGACGTTGACCTCGCGCAGATCCTGCTCGATCTCGAAGGTGACCTCCTCGTCGTAGACGATGAAGTCGTCGGTGGTGCCGCGCTGGAGGTGCGGCGGGAGTTCGGGCAGCACGGCGACGCGGATCTCGATGCGCAGCAGTTCCTGTTCGTCGCACAGCCGCAGCAGTTTGTCGTCGAGTTCGCGGGCGCTCTGGAGCAGGAAGAGCCGGCTCACCGGGATGCCCCGCTCCTCGATCACCTCCTTCTGGGCCTGGAGGTAGCGGCTGGCGGGCTCGCTGTTCCAGAATTCGCGGTCCACGGAGGTGCTGATGGCGCAGATGGAGTGCTGGGCGGCGCGGGTGAGGGTGAGCATCCAGTCGTGGTTCTCGCCGGGGCACTCCGCGGTCAGGTTGGTCAGGTCCGACAGATGGCCGACCACCCGTTTCATCTCCATGCGGACGAACGTGCCGAGGATCGCCGGACCGGGGGCCAGTACGTCGGCGAAGCTGTGCGCCAGGTCCGGCACCCCGTCGGCGTCGGTGCGGACCTCCAGGTCGCGGGCGGCATCCTCGTCCCGGCCGGTGCCGGGCAGCCGGGTGTCGACCAGGTGCCGCAGGTCCTCGGTGCAGCGGGCCAGGCCGGTGCGGAGTTCGTCGTCGTGGCGCCGCAGGCCGTCCGCGAGGGCGGCGGCGGTCTCGGCCAGCGCGCCGCGGGTGCGCCGGTCCTGGTCCAGTACTCGCCGGTCCAGGGCGAGGACGTGCTGGACGGCGACCGCGGCGGCGGCGCACAGCAGCGCCGCGGCCACCTGCCGGGCCACCCCGGTCTCGGGGCCGAGCAGGGCGGCGACGCCCCAGGCGAGGGCGCCGACGACCAGGCCGGCCGCCAGCCGGCGGGGCCACAGGCCGGCGCCGGGAGGTCGCTGTCCGATGCTCCGCACCCGGGCCGCCAGGGTGGCGGGTGGCGGTGCGGGGTCCGGTGGTTGCGGTGACTGTGCCGTGCTCATCTCGCTTCTCCCCCCGTCGGGATGCGCTCGGATCGAGGTGCGGTGATGTGCTGGGGGCGGCTGGGCGGTGCGGCGTCAGGGGGCGGGCTCCACCTCCCGGTACAGCGCGGGGATCGCGTGCAGGGTGAGCTGGTCGCGGATGCGCTGCACCAGCGCCTGCCACTGCCGGGTGAAGCCGGGACTCTCCTCCAGCGTCTGCCAGAGCGGGGCCAGTTCGGCGGCCACCCGGGCCCGGGGCATCCACAGGTGCAGCAGGTGGTCGACGGCCGGGCGCAGCGCCAGGACGACGGCGGGCCGGTCGTCGGCGCCGGGCCGGGCGGGCGGCTGCGGGGTCCCGAGCCGTACGCCGTCCAGCAGGTGGACGACGGTGGTCAGCAGCCAGTCGTGCAGGGCGAGGTCGTCGCAGAGCCCGGCGATCCGGTCGGCCGGCGTGCCCGGCGGCACCCGCAGGCGCACGGTGCGTAGTTCGTCCTCGGCGAGGGTGAACCGTTCGAGGGCGGGGCCCTGGCCGGGCGCGGCGGGCAGGGCCGCCCAGCGCAGCCGGGTGGGGCGGGAGCGCAGCGGCGGGCGCTGGTCGAGGAGGGGGTGGCGGAGCAGCCGGGTGAGCAGTTGGTCGGCGATCAGGCCGACGTCCAGGTCGCCGTGGCGGCCGCCGCCGAGCACGCCCTCGGCGACCGCCTCGGGCCGCGCCCGGCCGAACGGTTCGACGGTGCCGGGCCGTACCAGATAGTGGCCCCAGGGACGGCGTTGGTCGGGTCCGGTGGGCGGCAGCCGGAAGTAGGCGGAGGTCTGCAGGACCCGGCCCTCGGTGAGCGCGGCGCGGGCGGCGACGGTGCCGACGGCGCGGACCCGGGAGCCGTTGGCGCTGGGCAGCGGGCAGTCGACGCCGGTGAGGGTCTCGGGGGAACGCGCGTAGAGGCCCGGCCGTTCGGACAGCAGGACGCGTTCGTCGGCGCGCAGGGCGAGGAACTGGGCGGCGCTGCGGATGTCGAGCGCCTGCCGGGTGGGCAGCAGGCGGGTGCGGATCTCGCCGCAGGCGAGTACGGCCTCCGGTGCGGTCGGCTCGGCCGGCGCCATGTCAGGGCCCCGAGTAGAAGACGTAGGAGACCCGGTCGGCGACCGAGTCGGGGACGGCGGCGTGCTCGGCGGCGGACCGCCTGGCGACCTGCTCCAGCGCGCCGTGGTCGACGTCGAGCTGGTCGAGGACGACGCGCACCGCGTGCTCCACGGGCAGGAACCGGCTGGGCAGTACGGAGGCGGTGCGGTAGGCGGCGAAGGGGTCGGCGCGCGGGTTGAGCCGGATCAGGGCGGGCAGTTCGTCCCAGTCGTCGGGGAAGCCAGCGGCGGGCCGCTGCTGGGGGACGAAGACGGCCTCGCCCTCGTTGCGCAGCAGTCCGAGGCGGGCGAGCTGCCAGACGGCGGCGAGGAACGGGCAGGACCACAGCCGCTGGCCGTCGGCGCCGTCGCTCCACAGTTCGACGTCGAGGAAGACGGAGTGCCGGCGGGCGGCGGTCTCCTTGGGCGGCTGCCAGACGGTGGCCGGTTTCATCGCCTGCGCGGCCCGCATCACCGGGCTGCGCTCGCCGTTGGCCAGCCAGCCGGTCTGGGTGGCGGGCGGGCGTGCCCCGTAGCTGCCGGGCGGCGGGGACTCGACGATGCGGGCGGCCACCGCCTCGGCGACGGGCACCTTGCCGGTGACGGCGCAGCCGGACTCGCGGGCCAGGTAGTCGACGGTCAGTCCGGCCCGGGCGGCCTCGTCGACGATGCGCGGGACGAGTTCGGCGGGGCTGGAGAACCGGGCGAAGTAGTCGTCGATCAGGAAGCAGGTGCTGATCCGGGCGCGTTTGGGGCCGGCGGCCGCGGCGGCGACGGCGCGGGCCGCCTGGGCCCAGGGCACCACCCGGGCGAAGTGGTCCCGCAGCCGCTCGGGTCCGGCCTCGAAGTCCTCCAGGTACAGGTGGCCCAGTTCCAGCGAGAGGTGGGACAGCCCGACCGCCTGGGTGCGCGGATCGGCGGTGGTCTCCCGGAAGACCGGCCCGGCCCCCGGCCCCGGCTGCGGCTCCGTCACGGCAGCCCCCAGTACGAGTCGTCGGTCAGCCGCCGGGCGATCTCCTCCAGCGCCTCCAGCGTCTCCTTGTTCGCTATCTGCGTGGCGAGCACGTCCTCCTCGGTGATCAGCTGCTCCCGCCACTGGAGGATGGGCTCCAGCGGTACGACGCCGAGGACGACGCTGTCGCCGATGGCGTGCTCGGCGGCGAGCCGGCGCAGTGCCTCGTCGCAGGACTGCATCCAGGCGGCCTGCGCGGGCGAGCCCTGGGACCAGAGGGCCGACTCCGGGTCGGGAACGGCGGCCCGGACGAACCGGACGGCGGCCCGCAGCGCCCGTTCGTCGTGGCCGCGCTCGACGCCGCCCCTGATGATGCCGTGCTCCCGGTGGACCAGGCCGGAGGCGGCGATCACGTGCTGCCGGGTCCAGCGGTGGAAGACCAGCCAGCGGAAGGGGACGTTGCGCATCCGGGGGTGGGCGGTGGCGGCCAGCGCCATGTCGACGGCGTAGCTGCGGCCGGCGCTCAGATCGACCATGATCACGTCGAACTCGCCGTTGAGCCGCAGCAGCAGGTCGACGCAGCGCTCCAGGGCGTCCTCGTCGGTGGCGAACTCGCCGCCGCCGAGGTCGCCGGGGAACAGCACCAGGCGGCCGGACTGGTTGGGCCAGGCGTGCAGTTGCGGGTGCTCGGTCTGCCGCCACACGTCGATCATGGCGGGGTCCGGGGTGAGGCCCTCCAGGTAGGAGTGCAGGCCGCGGTCGGCGGTGCCGCGCACGGCGCTGGGCACGTCGAAGACCGCGGCGGCGGTCGGTGAGCCGAAGTCGAAATCCACGTAGGCCACGTGGTCCCCGTTCAGCGCGCGCTGGTAGGCCAGGTTGGCGCTGGTCACCGAGCGCCCGGTGCCTCCCTTGTCGGAGGCGGCGAAGACGAGCACGGAATCACCCCTCCTTCACGCCGGCGTCCCTGGCCTGGGCCAGGGTGTCGAGTTCCTGGAGCACCGGCAGGACCAGTGCGAAGGCGGTGGCGGGCTGTTTGTCGACCAGGGTGCGGGCCCGGTCCAGGCGGCTCTCGATGCTGCGCATCGCCCGGCCCCGGTTGCCGCCGATGCCGGTGGCGGCCTGCAGCTGTTCCTTGCCGAACAGGTGGGTGGCCTCGCTGAGCAGTTCCTGGGCGAGCTGCGCCAGTTCGTTGCTCGGGATGGGCTGCTGCTCGTACAGGTCGCGGGCGGCGACCAGGCACTCGGTGACGCGCTCGGTGACGCTCCAGGACAGCCGCCGGTCCACGTCGTGCGCGTCCGGGTAGACGGCGCGTACGTCGTCCCAGAGGTCGGCGCCGTCGTCGGCCCGGATCCGCCGGTGCCACAGGTGCTCGAAGGTCTGCTCGGCCAGCCGCAGCAGCCGGCCCTGGGAGTTGATGTTCTGGGAGAGGATGGCGAGCTGGATGATGCGTTTGAGGAGCTGGGCGGAGTAGTCCGTCATCCGCCACTGGAGGACGCCGCCGGAGAGCTCGGAGCCGGCGAGCGGCATGGTGACGCCGGGGTGGTGCAGCCGGATGGTGGGGTCGTCCTTGGTCATCCGGCTGTTGACCCGGCCGCGGTCGGCGAGCCGCTCCATGATGCCGACGGTGCGGGTGAGGTCGTCGTCGGTGGCGTTCCGGCGGACCAGGTCGTGCACCAGGATGGCCGCGACGGTCAGCGAGAAGTACTCCGACTCCAGCTGGAGTCCGGTGGTCTGCCAGGGCAGGTCCTCCAGCGGCCAGCGGTCGGCGCCGAAGCGGGCCACCGCCGACCAGTACTGCTGGCTCAGCTCCCAGCGCAGCCGCAGCATCTCGGCGAGTTTCTGCTGGTCCTCGTCGAGCAGGCCGAGGGTGAGGGTGCGGTTGGAGAACAGGTCCTGGATGCCGTCCAGGGCGACGACGGTGAAGTACACGTAGGGCAGCCGGTCGGCGATGCCGGCGGGCTGGCCGGGGACCGGGATCTCCAGGTCGGTGATCTCCGGCGCGTCCCGCACCACGCCCCAGGCCCAGCCGCACTCGAAGAGCTGGCTCTCGTCGCGGATGGACTCGTCGACCTGGATGCCGCGGGTGAGGCTCTCGATGATCGTGGCGCGCAGCGGGCGCAGCCGGCGGGCGAACTGCTGGAGCACGACGCGGTCGGACTGTCTGTTCTGCCCGATGACCTGGATCAGCCGCTTGCCCTGTTCGGACTCGGCGTCGAAGACGTTCACCGTGAAGGAGCGCAGCAGGCTGACCATCGCGGCGGTGAGCCGGGTGTTGGTGGCCTGGCGCAGTTCGCCGATGGCGGCGCGGATCTCGGGCCGGGTGGTGGTGGACTCGTAGACCTTGAGGAACCCGAGGGTGGCCAGGCAGAGGGTGACGGACATGGAGTAGGAGTCGACCACGCCCAACTGGGACTGCTGATGGGTGAGTTCGATGCCCGGCTGGGACGGTTTGAAGTAGTAGCCGCCGGCGAAGGTGGGGCTGTCGTCCGGTCCGGTGTGGGTGCGCATGTACTGGGTCAGGGCGGTGATCAGGTTGGACGGGATGTCCAGCCGGCCGCCGACGTCCTCCAGGACGCGCAGCACCTCCCGGTCGGTGGTGTCCGGCTGGTCCAGCCGGAAGGCGGGCACCTCGGTGGCCGGGTACAGCAGGCAGAGCAGCCGCTCGGCGTCCGCGACGCTGCTCAGTCCGCCGGTCTCCCCCGAGAGGTATTTCCCGTTGTCGAACGAGTAACGGGCCACCGCCCGCCAGACGTCCAGCAGATGCTGGCGTGGCTTGATCTGCATCCCCGCACCCCTCGTACAGATCTCATTGCCTGGTCCTGTGCAGACATGGTCCCCGTTTCCGGAGTTCTAGGGAACGGCAACCACGGAATTGCGTCGGCCGAGCACCAGCAGCATTCCCTCGTGTCCCTTTCGCACCACCTGGTGGAGATCGTGGATCTCCAGTTCCTCGGTGAACTCCGCCAGGCTGTCCCGGGCCCGCTCCTCGTTCACCCGGTAGGCCGGGAAGTGCTGGTCCCCGACCTGGTATCCGACCGATTCCTTCATGAACGCGGCGGCGAACGGGGCGCCCGGTGACAGCGTGTTCAGGAAACAGCGCACGCCGCGCCGGAACTCTTCGGGGCACTCGGACATCGAGTCCGCGACGAAGAACATCGTCCCCAGGTCGTAGCGCTGCTGTCCGTCCAGGTCGAAGAGGTTGCGGCGCTCGACGCGGACGATGTCGGCGACCCGGGCGGCCGGGTCGACGTCGTGGTAGGCCGGGTTTTCCCGCAGCACCTTCCAGAAGGCGTCCCAGATCGAATCCAGGCCGCCTTCGGCGGTCTGCCGTTCCAGATATTCCACGTTCGGCTGCGCGTATTCGAGCAGTACGATCTTCTCGCACCACGGAAGCATGGCCAGCGCCGGATACATGTTCGCACCCGCGCCGACGTCGACACCCTGCACCGATTGCGGGACGGTCCCTCCGAAACAGCGGCTGAAATGGTCTCGCATCGCCCGCAGGATCAGCAGATCCACATCGAGCGGAGTTCGATAATTGACGTCGACATATGCCTCCGGATCGAACTTCGACCAAGGCGCGTCGGCGTTGCGATCCATAGTCACCCTGCCGCTTTCCATTCGTCTTCCGACAAAATCGGGTGCCGCGTACCTGATCTCCCGTGGACATCGGCGGACGAAAACGGCACTCGTTATTCCGCACGGTAGGCCACCCATAACGGCACGGCCAGCACGGAATACGCCAGTCCCCTTCTGCCGGGCGCACGTCCGGCGCACCGTCGCACACTCGAACTCGCCCTTGCACGGCGGAAGTTGACAGCACACTCTAGCCAGAAGCCGTCACTGGACGCCACACAAGGCCGGCTTTCCCGAGGGGTGAATGGCGCAGCCCTCAAGTTGACTTCCGTCCGAGATTCACCGACCGGGGGGTGGCATGACCGCCGAACCGCTGGAACGTTTCCTCAATCGCCACGAGCAGCTCAGCGCACCCGTCCGCATCCCGGATCCACGGTCCGAGCCGGACCCGGGGACACTGCTGCTGCGCACGGCACGGGAGACCGACCTGCCCGAATTGCGGCGCCTGGACAAGGAGGTCTTCCAGGAGGTCGCCTACCCTGGTTTCCTGCTGCGCCAGCTGTACGACATGTACGCCGAGCACTTCCTGGTCCTGGACGACGGCCGGGGCCTGCTGCGCGGCTACGTACTGGCCGGCACGACCGCGCTGGACCGGGACAGCTGGATCCTGGGCCTGTGCGTGACCCAGGACCGCCGGCGGCACGGCCTGGGGCGGGAGCTGATGCGGGAGGTCCTGGTGCGGCTGCGCGGCGCCGGGGTGGAACGGGTCCGCCTCACCGTGGAGCCCGGCAACCGGGCCGCGATCCTCCTCTACCGCTCCCTGGGGTTCCGTCCCGAGCCGCCCGACAAGGGCATGCGGCCGGACTACTTCGGGCCCGGCATGCACCGGCGGGTGCTGCGGCTGGACCTGGTCCCGCCGGAGTGAGCCCGCCGGCGCCCCGGGAAGCGCCCCGGCGCGGGCCCGCTCAGGAAGGCGTCCGGGCGGCCGCCGCCAGCAGCCGGGTCACGTCGGCCGAGCAGATGGTCAGGGCCGCGCCCACGGTGGCCAGGGCGTCGCGCTCGGCGGGGCGGTAGGGGCCGTCGGCGAGGGCGATCCGGGCGCCCTGGAGGAGGATCGACTCACGGCCGGCCGCGGCGAGGTGCGGGGCCAGCGGGTCCAGCGCCTCGTGCAGCTCTATGGCGAGGCCGGGCCCGCAGGGCTCGCCCTGGATCCGTCCGGTGTCCGCCGCGAGCGCCGCCACCAGCGCGTCCAGCCGCTCCTCGGTGCAGTCCTCGTAGCCCGCCGCGCGCACCGCCTCGGCCGCCGCCGCCAGCGCCGGCCGGGAGCCGGTGCCGCCGGCCGCCAGCACCGCGAGGGCGACGGTGTGCACGGCGTCGCGGAGCATCGCGGAGAAGCGGGTGGTGGTCGGGTGGTCGAGGACGTCGGTGCCGAAGTGGCGCCGGCAGGCCGCGCACTCGACGACCGGGCCGGTGTCGCCGCGGGGCAGCACCGGCAGGCCCAGCAGCGCGAGGCGGCGCCGACCGGTCAGGCGCCGGTAGTTGCGGTCCCCGCCGCAGCCGGGGCAGAAGAACTCGCCGTCGCCGACGGCGGTCCACGCGGTGCGGGTCCCCAGGATGCGCGGCGGCCGGGCAGCTCGGCCGTTCCGTCCCCGTCCAGGCAGCACGTCGCACCTCCGTAACCGCACGGCAACATCGCCGTGCTGGCGTGATGTTAGCCACATCCTGGACGTGGAGTCAGTACCCCGTACGAGACCTTTCCGTGACCTGCACAGGTATGTGGCCGGTACCGGACGCCGCCCCGCCCGCCCGCATAGCGGGGCGAACGGGGCGGCGGTTCACCGGTTCGGCTGGTCAGCGAGCCGCGCGGTTGACGGCGGAGACGACCGCCTTCAGCGAGGCACGCGTCGTGTTCGCGTCGATTCCGATCCCCCACAGAACCTTGTCGCCGATGGCGCACTCGATGTAGGAGGCGGCCTGCGCGGAGGCGCCCTCGCTCATCGTGTGCTCCTGGTAGTCCAGCAGCCGTACATCGATGCCGACCCCCTGGAGGGCGTCGAAGAAGGCCGAGATCGGACCGTTGCCGGAGCCGGTCAGCACGGTGTCGGCGCCGTCCACGACGGCCTCGACGGTGAGGGTGTCCACCCCGTCCCGGTCGGTGGTGGTCTGGCCGGTCCTGACCTGGATGCGGCCCCAGGCGTTGTCCGGGTTGGGCAGGTACTCGTCCTGGAAGACCTCCCAGATCGCCGACGGGGTGATCTCGCCGCCCTCGGCGTCCGTCTTGGCCTGGATGGTCTTCGAGAACTCGATCTGCATCCGGCGCGGCAGGTCCAGCTTGTGGTCGTTCTTCAGCACGTAGGCGATCCCGCCCTTGCCGGACTGCGAGTTGACCCGGATGACCGCCTCGTAGGACCGGCCGACGTCCTTGGGGTCGATGGGCAGGTACGGGACGGCCCACTCCAGGTCGTCCACGGTGACCCCGCGCGCCGCCGCGTCGGCCTCCATCGCGTCGAAGCCCTTCTTGATGGCGTCCTGGTGGGAACCGGAGAAGGACGTGTAGACCAGGTCGCCCACGTACGGGTGGCGCGGGTGGACCTCCATCTGGTTGCAGTACTCCCAGGTACGACGGATCTCGTCGATGTCGGAGAAGTCGATCTGCGGGTCGACGCCCTGCGAGAACAGGTTCATGCCCAGGGTGACCAGGTCGACGTTGCCGGTCCGCTCGCCCTGCCCGAACAGGCAGCCCTCGACGCGGTCGGCGCCGGCCATCACGGCCAGCTCGGCCGCCGCCACCGCCGTACCGCGGTCGTTGTGCGGGTGCACGGACAGCACCACGTGCTCGCGGCGGGACAGGTGGCGGTGCATCCACTCGAAGCGGTCCGCGTGCGTGGCCGGGGTGGAACGCTCCACGGTGGCCGGCAGGTTGAGGATGATCTCGCGGTCCGGGCCGGGCTGGTAGACGTCCATCACCGCCTCGCAGACCTCCAGCGCGAAGTCCAGCTCGGTGTCGGTGAAGATCTCCGGGCTGTACTGGTAGCCGAACACCGTCTCCGGGCCGAGCAGCTTCTCCGCGTACTCCATCACCAGCCGGGTACCGTCCACGGCGATCTGCTTGATGTCGTCCCTGGAGCCGCGGAAGACGACCCGGCGGAAGACCGGGGCGGTCGCGTTGTACAGGTGCACGGTGGCCCGCCTGGCGCCCTGCAGCGACTCCACGGTCCGCTCGATCAGGTCCTCGCGGGCCTGCGTCAGTACGGAGATCGTGACGTCGTCGGGGATGGCGGCGGGGTCCTCGATGATGGACCGGACGAAGTCGAAGTCGGTCTGGCCGGAGGCCGGGAAGCCGACCTCGATCTCCTTGTAGCCCATCTTGACCAGCAGATCGAACATCGCGCGCTTGCGGGCGGGCGACATGGGGTCGATCAGGGCCTGGTTGCCGTCGCGCAGATCGGTGGAGAGCCAGCGGGGGGCGGTGGTGATCCGCTGGTTCGGCCAGGTGCGGTCGGCGATGTCGACCTGCTCGTAGCCGCGGTACTTCTGGACCGGCATGGAACTGGGCTGCTGGCGATTGACCATGGTGGCGGGGGCTCCTCGATGTGTCCGCGATGTCCGCGAGTCCGGAAGGACGGCCGACGGCAACGCAGAAGCTCCGCGGGGAGGGAGTCGGCCTTGTCTACAGGCCCTCGCCGCGGCAGCTAAGGAGAAGCAGCCCGAAACGCATGGTGCTGTGCAGCCTAGCCCAGTCGTGCCGGATACGCGGGTCCGTATCAGTATGCGGGACCGGTGGGAGCACTGGGACAAAAAGTGCCGCATACCACTTCAAGGGCACCGTGTTCACTCACCGGCGCCTCAGTTTCACCAATCATGATTGCAGGTAGTGACAAGCCCGCTACACAGTGCGATGGTCATCGCATGAACACCAACGGGGGCTTCCAGCCCGTCTTCTGCACCATCGTTCCGCCGCACCTGCTCGACCGGCTCTCCCGGGCCGAGAACAGCACGGTCGCCGACCGGGCCCGCCGCACCCTGCGGCGCGACGCCGCCGAGCGTACCCAGCGCCGCCTGACCACGGTGGTCGGCGCGCGCACCGTGGCCGCGCCCGCGGGCGCCGAGGCCGGCAAACCGCACCGCACCATCTACGACCTGAGGCACGGCACCGACCTGCCGGGCACCAAGGTGCGCGGCGAGGGCGACAAGCCCGGCAAGGACGCCACCGTCAACCGCGCCTACGCGGGCCTCGGCGCCACCTTCGAGATGCTGCTCAAGGCGTACGGGCGCAACTCGATCGACGGCAACGGACTGCCGCTGGTCGCCTCCGTGCACTACGACCACGAGTACGGCAACGCGTTCTGGAACGGCGAGCAGATGGTGTTCGGCGACGGGGACGGCGAGATCTTCCTCGACTTCACCGTCTCCATCGACATCATCGGCCACGAACTCGTCCACGGCGTCACCCAGTACACGGCCAACCTGGCCTACTTCAACCAGAGCGGCGCCCTGAACGAGTCGGTCTCGGACGTCTTCGGCTCCCTCATCAAGCAGTACTCCAAGGACCAGACCGCCGAGCAGGCCGACTGGCTGATCGGCGAGGGCCTGCTCGGACCGGACGTCACCGGCACCGCGCTGCGCTCGCTGAAGGCCCCGGGCACGGCGTACGACGACGACGTGCTCGGCAAGGACCCGCAGCCCGCGACGATGGACGACTACGTGCGGACCGGCCAGGACAACGGCGGCGTGCACATCAACTCCGGCATCCCCAACCACGCCTTCTACCTGTTCGCCAAGGCGCTGGGCGGCAAGGCGTGGGAGCGCGCCGGGCAGGTCTGGTACGACGCGCTGACCGGCGGCGAGCTGGGCTCGGACGCGACCTTCGAGGAGTTCGCCGGGCTGACCCTGGCCGCGGCCCGGGAGCGGTACGGCGACGACGGGGAGGAGCTGGACGCGGTGGCCAAGGCGTGGGAACAGGTCGGGGTGGCCACCTCCTAGTTCGCCACCTCCTGGTTCCTTATCCGGCCGGGAAGCACTAGACACGGAGCCATGCGGATTCAGGTGAGGCGTACAGGAGGCTTCGCGGGCATCGAGCGGCGCGCGGAGGTGGACACCGCCGGGCGGCCGGACGCGCAGGAGTGGCACGCGCTGGCCGAGCGGGCGGTGGAAACCGCCCGGGCCACTCCGCCCGCAGGGGTGCCGGACGGGTTCAGCTACCAGATCACCGTGGACGGCCGGACGGTGTACGCGGCCGATCCCCGGCTGACCGAGGAACAGCGGCGGCTGATCTCCCGGGTGCTCAAGGAGGGCGCGTGACCGGACCGATACCCGCGTTCCCGGCCGGCTTCCGGTGGGGTGTGTCGACCTCGGCGCACCAGATCGAGGGGTCCGTCGAGACCCGCGAGCGGTCGGTGTGGGACGCGTTCACGGACCGGCCGGGGCGGGTGCGGGACGGTACGACGGCGGCGGTGGCCTGCGACCACTGCCACCGTTACCGCGAGGACGTGGCGCTGCTGGCCGGCCTGGGGGTGACCGCGTACCGCTTCTCGGTGTCCTGGCCGCGGGTGAACTCCCCCGGCGGACTGGACTTCTACGACCGGCTGACGGACGAGCTGTGCGCGG
This sequence comes from Streptomyces sp. NPDC023723, assembly GCF_040639815.1. NCBI lineage: Bacteria > Bacillati > Actinomycetota > Actinomycetes > Kitasatosporales > Streptomycetaceae > Streptomyces > Streptomyces sp. NPDC023723. The sequence continues at coordinate 83,967 of NZ_JBFAAP010000027.1, read as the reverse complement.
CGGGCGTGCGCCCGGTGCCGACCCTCTTCCACTGGGACCTGCCGCTCGGCCTGGACTGGCGGCAGCGGGACACGGCGGACCGGTTCGCCGGGTACGCGGCCCGGGTCGGTGACCGGCTCGGTGACCGGGTGAGCGAGTGGATCACCCTCAACGAGCCGGCCGAACACACCTTCCTCGGCCACGCCCTGGGGGTGCACGCGCCGGGCGAGCGGCTGCTGTTCGACGCGCTGCCGGTGGCCCACCACCAACTCCTCGCGCACGGCCTGGCGGTCCGGGCGCTGCGCGCGGCCGGCGCGGCCGGCATCGGCATCGCCAACTCGCACGGCCCGACCTGGCCGGCCTCCGAGCAGCCCGCCGACCAGGAGGCGGCGGAGCTCTACGACGCCCTGCTGAACCGGATGTTCGCCGGCCCGCTGCTGCTCGGCCGTTACCCGGACGGCATCGGCGAGCTGATGCCGGGGGACGTCGACGCCGACCTGAAGGCGATCGCCGAGCCGCTCGACTTCTACGGCGTGAACTACTACGCGCCGGCCCGGGTGGGCGCCCCGGACGGTACCGACCAGTTCGGCGCCGAACTGCCCTTCTCCCGCCGGGACATCCCGGGCCGCCCGGTGACCGGCTCCGGCTGGCCGGTGGTCCCCGAGGCGCTGACCGACCTGCTCACCGGCTTCCGCGCCCGCTACGGCGACCGCCTCCCGCCGATCGTGATCACCGAGAACGGCTGCGCCTACGACGGCCTCGACGACCAGGCCCGCATCGCCTACCTCGACGGCCACCTGCGCGCCCTGCACCGGGCGCTGGCCGCCGGGGTGGACGTACGCGGCTACTTCGTGTGGTCGCTGCTGGACAACTTCGAGTGGGCGGAGGGGTACGCGCACCGGTTCGGCCTGGTGCACGTGGACTTCACGACCCAGCGGCGGACGCCCAAGGCGTCGTACCGGTGGTTCCGGGAGGTGGTACGGGGGCAGCAGCGGTGAAGGTCAGAAACCGAGCCGCCGCAGCTGCTTGGGGTCCCGCTGCCAGTCCTTCGCCACCTTCACATGCAGGTCCAGGAAGACCGGCGTGCCCAGCAGCGCCTCGATCTGCTTGCGGGACTTGATGCCGACGTCCTTCAGCCGCTTGCCCTTGGGGCCGATGATGATCCCCTTCTGGCTGGGCCGCTCGATGAAGACGTTGGCGTGGATGTCGAGCAGCGGCTTGTCGGCCGGGCGGTCCTCGCGCGGCAGCATCTCCTCCACGACCACGGCGATGGAGTGCGGCAGCTCGTCGCGGACGCCCTCCAGCGCCGCCTCCCGGATCAGCTCGGCGACCATGACCTGCTCGGGCTCGTCGGTCAGGTCGCCCTCGGGGTAGAGGGTGGGGCCCTCGGGCATGAGCGGGACGAGGAGGTCGGCGAGCAGGTCCACCTGCTGCCCGGCGGTGGCCGACACCGGGACGATCTCGGCCCAGCTGATGCCCAGCTCCTGTCCGAGCTGGTCGACCGCGATGAGCTGCTCGGCCAGCGTCTTGCCGTCCACCAGGTCGGTCTTGGTGACGACGGCGACCTTCGGGGTCTTCTTGATCCCGGCGAGTTCCTTGGCGATGAACCGGTCGCCGGGGCCGAGCTTCTCGTTGGCGGGCAGGCAGAAGCCGATCACGTCGACCTCGGCCCAGGTGGTGCGCACCACGTCGTTGAGCCGCTCGCCGAGCAGGGTGCGCGGCTTGTGCAGTCCCGGGGTGTCGACCAGGATCAGCTGGGCGTCGGGCCGGTGCACGATGCCCCGCACGGTGTGCCGGGTGGTCTGCGGACGGTTGGAGGTGATCGCCACCTTCTGCCCGACCAGAGCGTTCGTGAGGGTGGACTTGCCGGCGTTGGGACGGCCCACGAAGCAGGCGAAGCCGGCCCGGTGAACAACCTCTGCCGGTTCTTCGGATGACTGGGTACGAACGCTCATGGCGCCCATTGTCCCTGATCCACAGGGCCCCGCCGTACCAGCGTCCTGGCGTGCCCCCGACAGGCTCGGGCGGCACGGCGGGGACGGCTCACGGACGGTGAGGTCCGCGAAACCCGTACGCAACGAAACGTTACGGAAACACCCCTGTGCGCGAGCGGAAACGCGCGGCGGTGACGCTCGGACGAGCCCCCGCCCGTCGGAGACCCGTTGGAGACCGACCGTGCCCCTCGCCGCCGCCACCGTGGACACCGGTGACACCGCCTGGCTGCTCGCCGCCACCGCCCTGGTCCTGCTGATGACACCGGGCCTGGCCCTGTTCTACGGGGGCATGGTCCGCGCGAAGAGCGTGCTCAACATGCTGATGATGAGCTTCGTGTCGATCGCGCTGGTGACGGTGGTGTGGCTGGCGTGCGGCTACTCGCTGGCCTTCGGCGCCGACGCCGGCGGCGGGCTGATCGGCGGCCTGGAGCACGCCGGGATGGCGGGCCTGGGCCCGGACAGCGTGCGGGGCACGGTCCCCACCGTCCTGTTCGCCACCTTCCAGCTCACCTTCGCGATCATCACCGCCGCCCTGGTCAGCGGGGCGGTCGCGGACCGGGCGAAGTTCGGCGCGTGGCTGGTCTTCGTCCCCGTCTGGGCACTGCTCGTATACGTTCCGGTCGCGCACTGGGTGTGGGGCCCCGGCGGCTGGATCATGGACGAGCTCGGCGCCCTCGACTTCGCGGGCGGCCTGCCGGTCGAGATCACCTCCGGCGCCTCCGGGCTGGCGCTGTGCCTGGTGCTCGGCCCGCGGCTCGGGTTCAAGCGGGACGCGATGCGCCCGCACAACCTGCCGATGGTGGTGCTGGGCGCGGGGCTGCTCTGGTTCGGCTGGTTCGGCTTCAACGCGGGCTCCGCGCTCGGCGCGAACGGCCTGGCGGCCGCGGCCTTCCTCAACACCCTCGCGGCCGGCTGTACGGGTCTGCTGGGCTGGCTCTTCGTCGAGCAGCGGCGCGACGGCCACCCCACCACGCTGGGCGCGGCCTCCGGTGCGGTGGCCGGCCTGGTCGCCATCACCCCGTCCTGCGGCTCGGTGTCGCTGCTGGGCGCGCTGGTCGTGGGCCTGGCCGCGGGCGGCGTCTGCTCCTGGGCGGTGAGCTGGAAGTTCAGGCTGAACTACGACGACTCGCTGGACGTCGTCGGCGTCCACCTGGTCGGCGGGATCATCGGCACGCTGCTGATCGGCGTCTTCGCCACGTCCGCGATGACCGGCGGCGCCCAGGGTCTGCTGTACGGCGGCGGTCTCGCCCAGCTCGGCAAGCAGCTGGTGGCGGTGGTGGCCGTGGCCGGGTACGCCTTCGGGATGACGTACGGCATCGGCCGGCTGCTGGACCGGACGATGGGCCTGCGGGCGAGTGCCGAGCAGGAGCAGACCGGCCTGGACCTTACGGTGCACGCGGAGACGGCCTACGATCACGGGGTCCTGGGCCACGGCGCCCCGGTCGGCGCGTCCGCTCTCCCCACCGCTCAGAAGGTCAAGCCCCCGGCATGAAGCTCATCACCGCCATCGTCAAGCCGCACCGCCTCGACGAGGTCAAGACCGCCCTGGGGGACCTGGGCGTCCAGGGCCTGACCGTCACCGAGGCCAGCGGTTACGGCCGGCAGCGCGGCCACACCGAGGTCTACCGCGGCGCCGAGTACCAGGTCGACCTGGTGCCGAAGGTCCGGATCGAGGTGGTCGTGGCGGACGCGGACGCCGAGGCGGTGCTCGACGCGGTCGTCCGGGCCGCGCGGACCGGCAAGATCGGCGACGGCAAGGTGTGGGCGGTACCGGTCGAGACGGTCGTCCGGGTCCGCACCGGCGAACGCGGCCCGGACGCGCTCTGACCTCAGCCGGCGGTGACGGTCTCCCGGACCTCGCCGTCGGGCCCGGCCACCAGCACCGGCGTCTTCGGACCGCCCAGGTCCCGGACGGCCGCCAGGTCCTCGTCGGGCAGGGACGCGGCGCCGGTCACCACCGCCGCCGCCTCCAGCGAGGCCGCCCCGGAGGCCACCGCCATCGCCACCGCCGTCCGCAGCGCGCTGAGGTGCAAGGAGTCCAGGGCCACGGTGCCGGCGACGTAGGTACGGCCGGTCTCGTCGCGCACGGCGGCACCCTCGGGCACCTGGTTGCGGGCCCGCGCGGAACGGGCCAGGGTGACGATCTTCTTGTCCTCGGGGGCGAGCGCGCTGTCGGTCATGGAGTGAGCATACGAAAGCCCCGCGGCCGGCTACCCCGCCACCGGGTACATCGCCCCGCGCCGCCCCTCCGGGGAGGCCAGCCACGCCAGCTTGGCCGCGGTGTTCGCCTCGTCCAGCGGAGTGTGCAGCACGATGGTCAGGTCCGGCCGGGCGGGCACCTTCAGCGCCGTCGACTCCACGCACAGCAGCCCGGCCAGCGGATGCTCCAACTCCTTGCGCACCTGCCCGGCGTCCTCGACGTCCCGCTCGGCCCACAGCCGCGCGAACTCCTCCCCGGCCTCCGCCTCCAGCCGCCGCAGCACCTCCTGGAACCCCTCGTCGCGGGGCGCGGCCGAGCAGGCGGCGCGGAACTGGGCGACGACGGTACGGGCGTTGCGCTCCCAGCTCTTGGACCGGGCCCGGTACAGCGGGTCGGTGAAGAAGTCGACGACGCAGTTCTGCGTGGTGTCCGGGCGCATGCCGAGGACCATCGCGGCGGCGTCGTTGTACAGCACGCAGTTGTAGTACTGGTCCATGATGTGCGCCGGGTACGGCATCCAGGTGTCGATCAGCCGCCGCAGCCCCTCGCACATGTCCTTGCGGCCGGACTCCACCTCGGGCACCGGCGGGTTGAGCCCGGCGAGCAGGTACAGATGCCGCCGTTCGGCGTGGCTGAGCCGCAGTACCCGGGCGACGGCGTCCAGCACCTGCGGCGACACGGAGATCTCCCGCCCCTGTTCCAGCCACTGGTACCAGGAGGCGCCCACCCCCGCGAGCACGGCCACCTCCTCCCGCCGCAGCCCCGGCGTACGCCGCCGCCCACCGCCCTCCGGCAGCCCCGCCGCACCGGGCGTCACCCGGGCCCGCCGGCTCATCAGGAACTCCCGCAGCTCGTCCCGCCGCCCCCGCACCTCGCGCACGCGCTCCCCCTGTCCTGGTGGTGGCACCGACAGAGCCAACCACCCGCGCCCCCAACGCTATTCCTGGTGCTGTCACCACCAGCACAACTGCCCGCTCCCCACGCCCGTTCCGGGACCGCGAGGCTCGTCCGCATGACGATCGAAGCACCTTTCCCCGTCCCCGCTCCCCGGCTGTCGCCGCGGGACCGGCTGGTTCTGTTCGTGTTGTGCGCGGCGCAGTTCATGGTCGCGCTGGACTTCTCCGTGCTGAATGTCGCGCTGCCCGTGCTCGGGGCCGACCTGGGGATGAGTCCGGCGGTGCTGCAGTGGGCGGTGACCGCGTTCGCGTTGCCGTCCGGTGGTTTCCTGCTGCTGTTCGGGCGGGCCGGTGATCTGTTCGGGCGGCGGCGGCTGTTCCTGGCCGGACTCGCGCTGTTCGGGGCGGCCTCGCTGCTGGCGGCCTGCGCCTGGGACCCGGCGTCGTTCCTGACCGGGCGGGCGTTGCAGGGGCTGGGCGCGGCGGCGATCGTGCCGACCGGGATGTCGTTGCTGACGACGACCTTTCCGGAGGGTCCGGCGCGGGACCGGGCGCTCGGCATCTCGGGCACGCTGCTCTCGCTCGGGTTCACCGTGGGCATGGTGGCCGGCGGGGTGCTGACCGACCTGCTGGGGTGGCGGTCGACGATGGGGCTGCTGACGCTGTTCGTGCTGGTGGTGCTGCCGCTGGCGCCGGGGCTGCTGCCGGAGTCCCGGACGCCCGACCGGCCCCGGCTCGACGTGCCGGGCGCGGTGACCGTGACCGGTGGGCTGCTGGCGCTGGTCTACGCGCTGTCGACCGCCGCCGCGCAGGGCTTCGGGCGGGTGGACGTGCTGGTGAGCCTGGTGGTGGGCGCGGGGCTGCTGGGCGCGTTCGTGGTCGTGGAGTCGCGCAGTGCCGCGCCGCTGGTGTCGCTGCCGATGCTGCGGCGGCCCACGGTGGCCTGGGGCAACCTGGGTGGTCTGGTCACCTTCTCGATGATGTCGACGGTGGTCTTCGTGCTCACCCTCTACCTCCAGGACGTGCTGGGCCTGTCGGCGTTCGAGACCGGGCTGGTCTTCGGGGTGCAGGGCGTGCTGTCGGTGGTGGCGGGGTCGCTGGCGTCCCGGGTGGTCGGACGGTTCGGCGCCCGCCGTACGCTGGCCGGCGCGCTGGCCGGGCAGGGGCTGCTGAGCGCCGCGCTGCTCGGGCTCGGCGAGGGCGGCGGGTCGGTGTGGCTGGCGACGGCCGCCGTCTCGCTGGCCAGCATGTGCCACCTGGGCGCGATCGTCTCCTACGGCCTCACCGCCACCTCCGGGGTGCCCGACGAGGAGCAGGGGCTGGCGACCGGTCTGGTCACCTCCACCCAGCAGATCGGCACGACGGTCGGCATCCCGCTGCTGGGCGTGCTCGCCACCACCGCGGGCGACCTGATGTCGGGGGTGCGTACCGTGCTGGCGCTGGACGCGGCGATCGTGCTGGCGGCGGCCGGGCTCGTCGCGGCCGGGCTGCGCGGTCGGCGGCGGGCGGGGTCAGGGGCGGTCGAGGCGGAGGCGGTCGGCGCGCGGTAGGCCGGCCACGACCAGGTCGTAGGAGTCCTCGACCAGCTCCCGGACCATGCGGTCCGGGAGTCCGCCGTCGACCGTGACCGTGTTCCAGTGCCGCTTGTTCATGTGCCAGCCGGGGATGATCCGGTCCGGCCGCTCGGCGCGCAGCCGGACCGCGTCGTCCGGGTCGCACTTGAGGTTCACCGTGAGCGGGCGGGCGTCCAGGTCGGTCAGGGCGAACATCTTGCCCAGCACCTTGAAGACCGAGAACTCGGGGCCGAAGGGGAAGTCCTCCACCGCCGCGTTGAAGGACAGGCACAGGGCGCGCAGTTCCGGTCCGTTCATTCCGGCTCCGCCAGAACCGTGACGATCTTGTTCCGGCGGCCCGCGGCGGCCTCCGCGGTCAGCCGCAGACAGCGGCCGTCGGGCAGTTCGACCACGGCCGAGGCGCCCGCGATCGGCACCCGGCCCAGCGCCTTGGCCAGCAGACCGCCGACCGTCTCCACGTCCTCGTCGTCGAACGACTCCAGGCCGTACAGCTCGCCCAGGTCACCGATGTCGAGCCGGGCGGTGACCCGGTAGCGGTCCTCGCCGAGCTCCTGGACCGGCGGGAGTTCGCGGTCGTACTCGTCGGTGATCTCGCCGACGATCTCCTCCAGGATGTCCTCGATGGTGACGATGCCGGCCGTGCCGCCGTACTCGTCGATGACGACGGCGACGTGGGTGCGGTCCTTCTGCATGTCGCGCAGCAGGTCGCCGGCGTTCTTGGTGTCGGGCACGAAGTACGCCGGGCGCATCGCCGTCGACACCAGCTCGCTCTCCGCGTCCCGGCTGATGTGCGTCTTGCGGGCCAGGTCCTTCAGGTACACGATGCCGACGATGTCGTCCTCGCTGTCACCGGTGACCGGGATGCGGGAGAACCCGGAGCGCAGGGCGAGGGTGAGGGCCTGCCGGATGGTCTTGTAGCGCTCGATGACGACCAGGTCGGTGCGCGGCACCATGACCTCGCGGACCAGGGTGTCGCCCAGCTCGAAGACCGAGTGCACCATGCGGCGCTCCTCGGCCTCGATGAGGGACTCCTTCTCGGCGAGGTCGACCAGGGCGCGCAGTTCGGCCTCGGAGGCGAACGGGCCGCGGCGGAAGCCCTTGCCGGGGGTGAGCGCGTTGCCGATGAGGATCAGCAGCGGCGGGATCGGGCCCATGATCCGGGCCAGCGGCACCAGGACGTACGCCGCCGCCGTGGCCGTGTTCAGCGGGTGCTGGCGGCCGATGGTGCGCGGCGAGACCCCGACGGCGACGTAACTCACCAGCACCATCACGGCGATGGCGATCAGCAGGGCCTCGGTGGTGTTGCTGAACTCGTTGAGGCAGCCGTACGTCACCAGTGCCGCGGCGGCCATCTCGCAGGCGACCCGGACCAGCAGCGCCACGTTGAGATAGCGGGTCGGGTCGGCGGCGACCTTGGCCAGTTTGGCGCTGCCGCGCCGCCCGGAGCGGACGGCCTCCTCGGCGCGGAAGCTGGAGACCCGGGCGAGCCCGGCCTCCGCGCTGGCCGCGAGCCAGGCGACGACGACCAGGGCGACCGCGCCCGCGACGAGTGGCAGGCTCATGAGACGGTCGGGGCCGGGGACGGGCCGGTGAGGCCCTTCTCCGCGCGCCAGCCGTCCACGATGGCCGTCTGGAGGCCGAACATCTCGGCCTTCTCGTCCGGCTCCTCGTGGTCGTAGCCGAGCAGGTGCAGCACCCCGTGGACGGTGAGCAGTTGCAACTCCTCGTCCATGCTGTGCCGGGTCTCGGCGTCATTGCCCTGCTGCTCGGCGACCTCGGGGCAGAGCACGATGTCGCCGAGCAGACCCTGCGGCGGCTCGTCGTCGTCCTTGGCCGGCGGACGCAGCTCGTCCATCGGGAAGGACATGACATCGGTGGGGCCGGGGAGGTCCATCCACTGGATGTGGAGCTGCTCCATGGCGTCGGCGTCCACGACGATCACCGACAGTTCGGAGAGCGGGTGGATGCGCATCCGCGCGAGCGCGTAGCGGGCGATGTCGAGGATCGCCTGCTCGTCGACCTCGGTTCCGGACTCGTTGTTGACGTCGATCGACATGGTGGTGCTGGTCTACTTCCCCTGGGAGCCGTCGTACTTCTCGTAGGCGTCGACGATACGGCCCACCAGCTTGTGCCGGACCACGTCCCGGGAGGAGAGCCGGGAGAAGTGCACGTCCTCCACACCGTCCAGGATGTCCTGGACCTGGCGCAGCCCCGACTTGGTGCCGCCCGGCAGGTCGACCTGGGTGACGTCACCCGTGATCACGATCTTCGAGTCGAAGCCGAGGCGGGTGAGGAACATCTTCATCTGCTCGGGGCTGGTGTTCTGCGCCTCGTCCAGGATGATGAAGGCGTCGTTCAGGGTGCGACCGCGCATGTACGCGAGCGGTGCCACCTCGATCGTGCCCGCTGCCATCAGCCGGGGGATCGCGTCCGGGTCCATCATGTCGTGCAGCGCGTCGTAGAGCGGGCGCAGGTAGGGGTCGATCTTCTCGTAGAGGGTGCCGGGCAGGAAGCCGAGGCGCTCGCCGGCCTCGACCGCGGGGCGGGTCAGAATGATGCGGTTGACCTGCTTGGACTGGAGGGCCTGGACCGCCTTGGCCATCGCCAGGTAGGTCTTGCCGGTGCCCGCCGGGCCGATGCCGAAGACGATGGTGTGCTTGTCGATGGCGTCGACGTACCGCTTCTGGTTCAGCGTCTTGGGGCGGATGGTGCGGCCGCGCGAGGACAGGATGTTCTGCGTGAGCACCTCGGCCGGGGTCTCCTGGCCGTCGCTCTCCCCGTTCTCGCTCGCCTTGAGCATGGCGATCGAGCGTTCCACTGCGTCCTCCGTCATCGGCTGCCCGGTGCGGAGCACGAGCATCATCTCGTCGAACACGCGCTGGATGAGGGCGACGTCCGCCGGGTCGCCGCTCGCGCTGATCTCGTTGCCCCGGACGTGGATGTCGGCCGCCGGGAAGGCCTTCTCGATCACACGCAGGAGGGAGTCGCCGGACCCCAGGACGGTCACCATGGGGTGCTGGGCGGGGACGTTGAACCGTGCCCTCGTCTGCCGCTGCGCGGGAGTGTGAGCTGTGGGTGTCTGAGTCATGGGCCGGCGCTGAAGGCCTGCGGATCCTCCTCGTCATGGCCGCACGGCTGAGGTGCGGCCTCGCGTGTTCCAGGGTACGACGGGGCACCGACAACGCCGTAAGACTTTTCGTATCACTCCGGTCCGCTCACTGGGGTCCGCTCACTGCGGGGTGCGGAAGCCGATCGTCGGGACCGCGCGGCGCAGCGGCCAGGGCCGGGCCGTGTGGCCGGGGTCGTCGGGGAGCAGGGCGCCCAGGAAGGCGTACCGGGACAGCGCCGCCGGGTCCTGGCCGTCGAGCGACCGCACCTCGCGCCACCAGGCGGCGACCTCGGACCAGCCGGGCGCGGACAGCGAGCCGCCGAACTCCTGGACGGAGAGGGCGGCGGTCAGTCCGGCGAAGGCCAGCCGGTCGGCGAGCGGCCAGCCGGCCAGGGTGCCGGTGACGAACCCGGCGACGAAGACGTCCCCGGCGCCGGTCGGGTCCAGCGCCCGCACGGCGATGGCGGGGACCTCGGCGGTCTCCCCGGTGCGCCGGTCCACCGCGTAGGCGCCGTCCGCGCCGAGGGTGACCACGGCCAGCGGCACATGCTCGGTGAGGGCGTGCGCGGCGGCCCGCGGGCAGTCGGTGCCGGTGTAGCGCATCGCCTCCTCGGCGTTGGGCAGGAACGCCTCGCAGTGCGCGAGGTCGGGCAGCGCGGCCAGGTCCCAGGCACCGGTGTCGTCCCAGCCGACGTCGGCGAAGACACGGGTGCCGTGCCCGGCGGCGCGGGCGATCCAGGGGGCCCGGACGCCGGGGGTGAGGGAGGCGACGGCGGCCCGGGCGCGGGGCGGGCAGCCGGGGGCGGGCTGTTCCTCGGCGGGGGCCTCGTGGCCGTGCGAGACCATCGTGCGTTCGCCCTCGTAGGCCATCGAGACCGTGACCGGTGAGTGCCAGCCGGGGACGGTGCGGGAGGGGGACAGGTCGATGCCCTCGCCCTGTTCGAGCGCGTCCCAGCAGTAGTCGCCGTAGTGGTCGTCGCCGAACGCGGCGGCCAGTGAGGTGCGCAGGCCGAGGCGGGCCAGGGCGGTGGCCATGTTGGCGACGCCGCCCGGGCTGGAGCCCATGCCGCGGGCCCAGGACTCGGTGCCGCGCACCGGGGCGGAGTCGAGGCCGGTGAAGACGATGTCGAGGAAGACGGTGCCGGTGAGGTAGACGTCCATGGGCGGGTCGCCGGGGGCGCGCAGGGCGGCCAGCGGGTCGGTCCCCGGGCGGTGGTGGTGTCCCTCTCCGAAGGGCCCCTCGATGGGCGCGATGGACGCGGTCACGGTGTGCGCTCCCCTGACATGGTGCGGATCCAGACACGGTGCGGATCCAGGCCAGTCTGCATCACGGCACCGACAGCCCGTCCACTGTCGCACGCGGTGACGGGGAGCGGCGCACGCTGCTACCCGGTATTACAAATGCCAAACCGGTAAGTGAGCTTCATCATACTTTTCGGTTTCGCTCGCGCGCCCTCGTTCTTGATAGAAATTGCCCGCGCTCCCGTCCATCGACGGTCGTCGCCATTCCCTTTTTGCCCACTTCCTTTCGCATGCCCTGGGAACGCCCGTGTCTGCCCGCACCACTTCGTGGCCCCTGGTCGCCCTCTTCACGGCCGGGTACCTCCCCCCGTACCTGCTCCCCACCGCCGTCGGCCGGCTCGGCTCGGGACTCGAGCTGACCGCCACCGAGGCCGGCGCGGTCGGCAGCGCCCTGCTGCTCGGCTCCGCGACCGCCGGTCTCCTGCTCGCCGCCCGGGTGGAACGCGCCGGCCCGCGCGCCCTGGCCCGGGCCGGTCTCGCCCTGGCCGCCGCCGGCTACGGCACCGCCGCGCTCACCACCTGCGTCCCGGCCGTCGTGGCCGGTGTCGTCGCGGGCGGGATCGGCTCGGGCACCGCCACCACCGTCGCCGCCACCCGCGTCGCGGCCGAGAAGGACCCGCACCGCACCTCCACGTTCGGCCTGCTCACCGTGTCGGCGCTGGCCGCGGCGGTGTACCTGGCCGTACCGCGGCTCGGGCCCGGCCACGGCACACCGCTCGCCGCGATCGCGCTGACCGCGCTCGTCGTGTGGCCGCTGACCGCGCGGCTGCCCGGCCCGGCGCCGGACGTGCCGCCGGGTCACCGGCGGGCGCCGCTCCCCCACCGCCGCTCCGGCCTGGTGCTGGCCGCCGCGATGGTGTGCTGGTCGCTGGCGCAGAACTCCCTGTGGGGCGTGAGCAGCCGCATCGGCCTGGAACAGGCGCACCTCGGGGAGGCCGCGCTCGGCGCGGTGCTCGCGGCGGCGCTCGGCGCGGGGCTGATCGGAGTGCTGGCCGCGGGAGCGCTCGGCTCCCGGCTCGGGCGCGCGGTGCCGGTCGGCGCCGGGACGGTGCTGATCGCCGGGTGCATCGCGCTGACCGCGTCCGCGACCGGGCCGGTGTCCTTCACCGCCGGGGAGATCGCCTGGAACACCCTCTACCCGGTGGTGCTGTCCTACCTGATCGGCCTCGCCGCCTCGCTCGATCCGCGCGGCCGGTGGGCGGTGCTCATAGGGTCGGCGTCCTCGCTGGGCACCGCGGCCGGACCGCTGACCGGCAGTGTGCTGGCCGCGCAGGCCGGGTTCGCGGGCATGGGCGTGGTGCTCGGCACCGGGCTGCTGCTGATCGCCGTACCGATGACGGCGGTGGCCCTGCACGCCGGCGGGCGCCCGCTGCTGCCCGGCGCGGTGCGCCGGCGCGGCGGTCACCCGGCCGCCCTGGTCGCCGCCACTACCGGCACGCCGAGCGGCGCGGTGCCGGAGGTCGGCGCCCCGGAACAGCCGGTGGTGGAGATCCCGGTGGACGGCGCGGCCGTCCCGGTCCGGGGCGCCTACGGCCCGGCGGGCCCCCGGCAGCAGGGGTCCGGGACGGGCTGAACTACGGGAAGACGTACGCCTCCACCTCGGCGAGGTACCGCGCCCGCAGCTTCTCGTCGTCGTCCAGGAAGGAGGCGAGGAAGGAGTTGCGGGCCAGTTCGCGCAGGCGGTCCTCGGTGAGGCCGAGGGTGTCGCGGACGGCGTCGAAGTTGTCGCCCGCGTAGCCGCCGAAGTAGGCCGGGTCGTCGGAGTTGACCGTGCACAGCAGCCCGGCGTCGAGCAGCGCGGGCAGCGGGTGGTCGGCGAGGGTCTCGACGGTGCGCAGCCGGACGTTGGACAGCGGGCACAGGGTGAGCGGTACGCGGTCCCGCACCAGCCGCTCCACCAGCGCCGGGTCCTCGGCGCAGCGCAGGCCGTGGTCGATCCGCTCGACGCCGAGCACGTCCAGCGCCTCGGTGATGTAGGCCGGCGGGCCCTCCTCGCCGGCGTGCGCGACCCGGCGCAGGCCGAGGGCCGCGGCCTCGGCGTAGACCTCGCGGAACTTGGCCGGCGGGTGGCCGACCTCGGCGGAGTCCAGGCCGATACCGGTGATCCGGTCCAGGTACGGCCGGGCGGCGGTCAGCGTCTCCAGGGCCGCGTCGGCGGGCTGGTCGCGCAGGAAGCAGAGGATCAGCCGGGTGGAGACGCCGTGGTGGTGCTCGCTGCTGCCGAGTGCCCGCCACAGTCCCTCGACGACCGTGCCCAGCGGGACGCCCCGGGCGGTGTGCGCCTGCGGGTCGAAGAAGATCTCGGCGTGCCGCACGCCCTGCGCGGCGGCGCGGGCGAGATAGGCGTTGGCCAGATCCTCGAAGTCGCGCTCGGTGCGCAGGACCGCCATCAGTTCGTAGTACAGGTTCAGAAAGGACTGGAGGTCGGCGAAGCGGTACGCCTCGCGCAGCGCCTCGGTGTCCGGGTAACGCAGGGCGACCCCGTTGCGGGCGGCCAGCTCGAAGGCCAGCTCGGGCTCCAGGGTGCCTTCGATGTGCAGGTGCAGTTCAGCTTTGGGCAGGGGCATCAGAGAATCTTACGGGGGTTTCACCGACGTTTCGGAACTGGCACCCGGAGCAGGTCGTGGGCCACGGTCAGCTCCCCCCCGTATCCGGCGGCCCGCGCCTGCCGTGCGAACTCCTCGGGGTCGGAGTAGCGCTGGCTGAAGTGGGTGAGGACGAGATGGCGGACGCCGGCGTCGCGGGCCGCCCGGGCGGCCTGGCCGGCGGTGAGGTGGCCGTGCTCCTCGGCGAGCCTCAGATCCTCGTCGAGGAAGGTCGACTCGATGACCAGCAGGTCGCAGCCGTCGGCGAGGGCGTGCACACCGTCGCAGAGCCGGGTGTCCATGATGAACGCGAACCGCTGGCCGGGGCGGGCCTCGCTGACCTGGTCCAGGGTCACCCCGTGCAGGGAGCCCTCGCGCTGGAGACGGCCGACGTCCGGTCCCTGGATGCCGTGCGCGGCGAGCCGGTCGGGCAGCATGCGGCGGCCGTCGGGCTCGGTGAGGCGGTAGCCGTAGGACTCGACGGGGTGGGAGAGGCCGTGCGCGGTGAGGGTGTAGCCAGGGGTGCGGGCCAGCACCCCGTCGGTGTCGACCGGGGCCTCGGTGAGCGCGACCGTCTCGCGGTAGGCGGTGGCGTACCGCAGGCGGTCGAAGAAGCGCCGCCCGGAGCGGGGGTAGTGGGCGGTGACCTCGTGCGGGACCCGGTCGAGGTTGATCCGCTGGATCACGCCGGCCAGGCCCAGGCTGTGGTCGCCGTGGAAGTGGGTGACGCAGATCCGGTTCAGGTCGTGCGCGGCGACCCCGGCGCGCACCATCTGGCGCTGGGTACCCTCGCCGGGGTCGAACAGGATGCCGTCGCTGTCCCAGCGCAGGAAGTAGCCGTTGTGGTTGCGGTGGCGGGTGGGGACCTGGCTGGCGGTGCCGAGGATCACCAGTTCGCGGACGGACATCGGGTACCCGGGCTATCCGGGGGGCCACTGGAGGCCGCGGCCGCCCAGCACGTGCGCGTGGGTGTGCCAGACGGTCTGGCCGGCGCCGGCGCCGGTGTTGAAGACGATGCGGTAGCTGTCGAGTTTCTCGTCGTCGGCGACGGCCTGGGTTTCGCGCAGTACGTCGGCGGCGAGTTCCGGGGCGCCGGCCGCGAGGGCGGCGGCGTCCCGGTAGTGGGCCTTGGGGATGACCAGGACGTGGGTGGGGGCCTGGGGGTTTATGTCACGGAAGGCGACGGTCGTCGCGGTCTCGCGGACGATGGTCGCCGGGATCTGGCCGGCGACGATCTTGCAGAAGAGGCAGTCTTCCTGGGGTTCCCCTGGCATGCGGTTCCCTTCGGGGTTGGTCGAATTCAAGGATCGTATCGTTGCCGGGTGCGGATGCTTCGTGGCTGGTCGCGCCCACGCGGCGGAGCCGCGAATCGATACCGCCCCGCGCCCCTTTAGGCCGGCAGAGTCGGCGGTGTTTTCGCGGGTACCGACTCCAGCGCCTCAAGTGCGATGCGTACCGCCTCCTCCAACTGGGGGTCGCGGCCCGCCGCGTGGTCCTGCGGGCGTTGCTCGACCTCCACGTCCGGGTCGACGCCGTGGTTCTCCACGCCCCACTCGTAACCCTCCAGCCAGAAGGCGTACTTCGGCTGGGTGACCAGGGTGCCGTCGACCAGGTGGTAGCGGGAGTCGATGCCCACGACGCCGCCCCAGGTGCGGGTGCCGACGACCGGGCCGAGGCCGAGCGCCTTGATCGCGGCGTTGACGATGTCGCCGTCGGAGCCGGAGAACTCGTTGGCGACGGCGACGACCGGGCCGCGCGGGGCGTCCTGCGGATAGCTGTAGGGCCGCATGCCGCGCGGGACGCCCCAGCCGACGATGCGGCGGGCCAGTTTCTCGACGACGAGCTGGGAGGTGTGGCCGCCGCGGTTCTCCCGGACGTCGACGACCAGGCCCTCGCGGGCGACCTCGACGGCCAGGTCGCGGTGGATCTGGGCCCAGCCGGGGGCCTGCATGTCGGGGACGTGCAGGTAGCCGAGCCGGCCGCCGGAGAGTTCGTGGACGCGGGCCCGGCGGTCGGCGACCCAGGCGTGGTAGCGCAGGGGTTCCTCGTCGGCGACGGGGACGACGACGGCGTGCCGGGGCTCGCCGCCGCCGGCGGGCAGGACGGTCAGCTCGACGGGTTTGCCGGCCGTGCCGACCAGGAGCGGGCCGGGGCCGGTGACCGGGTCGACCGGGCGGCCGGCCACCGCGACGACCGCGTCCCCGGCCCGGATGGCGACGCCGGGGGCGGCCAGCGGGGAGCGGGCGTGCGGGTCGGAGGTCTCCGAGGGCAGTACCCGGTCCACCCGCCAGCTGCCGTCCTGGTGCCGGGACAGGTCGGCGCCGAGCAGGCCCTGCCGGGCGCCGTGGCCGTGGCCGCCGCGCGGGACGACGTAGGCGTGCGAGGTGCCCAGTTCGCCCTGCACCTCCCAGAGGAGGTCGACCAGGTCGTCGTGGGTGGCGACGCGGTCCAGGACGGGGCGGTAGCGGTCGAGTACGCCGTCCCAGTCGACGCCGCTCATGTCGGGCCGCCAGAAGTGGTCCCGCATGACCCGGCCGGTCTCCTCGTACATCTGCCGCCACTCGGCGGCCGGATCGACGGTCGCCAGGACGCGGGAGAGGTCGACGGTGATGTTGGTGTCGCTGTCGTCGTCGCTGGAGGCACGGCGGTCGCTGGGGACGACCTTGAGGCGGCCGTCGGTCCACAGCAGGACGCGTTTGCCGTCGCCGCTGACGGTGAAGCGGTCGGCGTCCGAGGCGAGGTGCTCGACGCGCTGCTGGGCGAGGTCGTAGCGCTCCAGCTCGGTGCCCGGGTCGGGGTCCTCGGGGGTGGCCCGGGAGGCGCCGAGGACGCCGGTGACCGGGTGGCGCAGCCACAGCACGCCGTCCTTGGCGGCGCGCAGGCCGGAGTAGCGGGCCGCCTCCACCGGGAAGGGCACGATCCGGTCGGCGAGGCCGTCCAGGTCGACGCGGGTGGTGGGGGCGCCCTCGCTGTCGGGGGTCTCGTCCTTGTCGGCGGGGTCGAAGGGGCGGCCGTGGCGCTGCGGGCCGAACGGCGACGGGGTGGTCGCGGCCAGCGTGATCAGGTGCGGGCGGGTGCCCTCGACGAAGCCCAGGTCGAAGACGTGTTCGTCGTAGACCGGGTCGAAGGAGCGGGTGGACAGGAACGCCAGGTGCTTGCCGTCGAGGGTGAAGGCGGGGGCGTAGTCCTGGAAGCGCAGCGGGGTCGCCTCGGTGACCGTGAGGTCGGTGGTGTTGGCGAGTTTGAGCTGGGACAGCGGGCGCGGGCCGGGGTGGGACCAGGCCAGCCAGTTGGAGTCGGGCGAGAAGACCAGGCCCCGGGCGTCGCCGTCCTCGCTGCGGTCGACCTCGCGGACCTCGCCGGTGGCCCGCTCGACGAGCAGCACCCGGCCGTCGTGGGCGGCGACGGCGGCCTTGCTGCCGTCGGGGGCCATCGCGAGGCCGAGGACCCGGCCGAGCTGTCCGGCGGCGAGGCGGCGCGGGGTGGCGCCGGGCAGCAGGCCGGTGGCGGGCGCGAACTCCAGGGCGTCCTCGCCCTCCGCGTCGGTCACCCACACCACCCACTGCTCGCCGTCGGCGCGGAAGGCGCGCGGCAGCCTCGCCCGGACACCGGGGGTGACGGCCAGCGCGCGGGCGGGTCCGGCGCGGTGGGTGACCCAGTGCACGCCGCCGCGTACGGCGACGGCGCTGCCCCGGCCGGTGTGGTCGGGGGAGGCGGAGCCGAACCAGCGGGCGGCGTTGACCGGGTAGGGCTGGAGGTCGGCGCGGGAGCCGCCGAGCCGGATGTCGAGGCGGCGGGGCTCGGCGCCGTCCAGGTCGTCCAGCGTCCACAGCTCCCCGGCGCTGGAGTAGACGACCCGGGCGCCGTCGGTGGCCGCGTGCCGGGCGTAGAAACCGCCGAGGGGGGTGTGCCGGCGCAGGTCGGAGCCGTCGGCGAGGGAGGAGTAGAGCGCGCCGGTGCCCTCGTGGTCGCAGAGGAAGGCGAGCCGGTCGCCGACCCAGAACGGGTACTCGATGTTGCCGTCGAGGTTCTGGTGGACGCGGACGAACTCGCCGTCGCCCTCCCGGTCGATCCACAGCTTGCCGGCCGTGCCGCCCCGGTACCGCTTCCACCAGGCGGCCTCGCGGCCCATCGGCGCGGACAGCAGCACGGTGTGCGGGCCGAACGCGACGTCGCCGACCGGGCCGTACGGCAGGGTCTCGGCGGGGCCGCCGTCCAGCGGGACGGCGCGGGCCCAGCTGCGGCGCAGGCTGGCCTGGCCGTAGGTGCTGATGGCCAGCACCCGGCCGTCCGGCAGCCAGCCGCGCACCTGGGTGCGGTGGCTGCCCCAGTGGGTCAGCCGCCGGGACGGGCCGCCGTCGACCGGGGCGACGTGCACCTCGGGGGCGCCGTCCCGGGTGGAGGTCCAGGCGACGGTGGTGCCGTCCGGCGAGACGCGCGGCTGGGTGACGGGGGTGTTGTCGGCGCTGACCCGCCAGGCCCGTCCCCCGTCGAGGGGCGCGAGCCACACGTCGTCCTCGGCGGTGAAGGCGGTCAACTCGCCGTGCGGATGCGGAAACCGGAGGTAGGCAGGGGCTGCGGGCTGAGTCACCCCCTCACCCTAAGCAGCGGCGGCGGCGCCGGACAGCGGTTTGGATCACTTGCCCTCGGGCCAGCACTCGGGGCGGGTCTGGCAGTACACGGTCCTGGTGACGGTCACGGTGACGGTGGGTCCGCCGGGCCGGTACGTACTGGAGTCGCTCGTCGGGTTGTTCACCGGCGGGGTGGGGGTGGCGTCGCAGTCGCCCAGCCCGCTGACCCGGAACCGCTCCTTGCCGTCCACCTTCGCGGTGAGTTCGCCGCGCACGCAGGCGCCCTCGACGACGCGGGTGACGTGGCCGTCCACGGTGATGTCCTTGCCGTCGTCGGTCTGTCCCTCGCAGCTCACCTCGGCGACCGTCTCCTCGCTCGCCGAGGCGCTCGCTCCGGAGCCGTCGTAGGACGCGTTGCAGGTGATCCACTGCACGTTCGTGTCCCGTCGCTCCAGCTCGCGGGTGACCACCCCGTCGGTGGTGTACGCCACCGACGCGGAGTTCAGCCCGGCGGGATCGCACGCGACGACGCCACCGACGGCGACGACGACCGCTCCGGCCGCCAGCATCCCGCGCCGCCTCTGCCGAATACGCCTCAATGCCCCCATGCCGCTTCAGCCTGCCACCGTCCCGCGCCGGGCGGTAGAGCGCATACGGACACTCCGCACCACCCCGCTGGGCTCCGCACCCCCCGGGGTGACCGCGGGCGTCAGCCCCAGCGGCCGGTGCGGCCCAGCAGCAGGGCGGCGGCGGCCGTACCGGCCGTCGAGGTGCGCAGCACGGTCGGGCCGAGCAGGTACGGGCGGGCACCGGCCTGCGCGAAGAGGTCCAACTCCGCGGGGGCGACGCCGCCTTCGGGGCCGACGACCAGGACGATGTCGCCCTCGGTGGGGAGTTCGGCGGTGGCCAGCGGGAGGTCGCCGCTCTCGTGGAGTACGGCGGCGAAGTCGGCGGCCGCCAGCAGGGCGGCGACCTGCTTGGTCGTCGCCGCGTCCGCGACCTCGGGGAACCGGTCCCGGCGGGACTGCTTGCCGGCCTCCCGGGCCGTCGCCCGCCACTTGGCGAGCGCCTTCAGACCCCGGTCGCCCTTCCACTGGGTGATGCAGCGCGCCGCCGTCCACGGCACGATCGCGTCGACCCCGACCTCGGTCATCGTCTCCACCGCGAGTTCGCCCCGGTCGCCCTTGGGCAGCGCCTGGACGACGGTGATCCGGGGCTGCGGGGCGGGTTCCTCGACCACGGTGTGCAGTCCCGTGACGACCAGCCGGTCCTTGCCCTCGGCGGCCTTGACGACGCCCTGGGCCCAGTGGCCGCGCCCGTCGGTGAGGACGACCTCCTCGCCGGGCCGCAGCCGCTTCACGGAGACGGCGTGCCGCCCCTCGGGGCCGTCGAGGACGTACTCCCCGCCGGGAAGGTCGTCGAGGGAGCCGGCCACGAACACCGGTGCCGTCATCGGCCCGTACCTCCGGTCGCGTAGTGCGACAACGCTGTCCCGGCGGCGGTGAGTTCGGCCACCAGCACCTCGACCAGCTGCCCGGCGGTCAGGTCGCGGGCCATCCGGTGGCCCTGCCCCGCCCACAGCGCCAGGCCCTGTACGTCGCCCGCCTTGGCCGCCGCCTTGCGCAGCGGCGCGGTGAGGTGGTGGACGTCCGGGTAGGCGGCGGGGGCGTAGGGGCCGTGCTCGCGCAGGAAGCGGTTGACCAGGCCGCGGGCCGGGCGCCCGGAGAAGGCCCGGGTCAGTTCGGTGCGGACGAACAACGGGTTGGTCAGCGCCAGCTTGTGCAGGGCGTGCGCGCCGGACTCGGCGGTGGCGAGGAAGGCGGTGCCGAGCTGGGCCGCGCTCGCGCCGGCCGCGAGGACCGCGGCGATCTGGCCGCCGCGCATCAGGCCGCCGGCCGCGATGACCGGCAGGCTCACCGTCTCGCGGGTCTGGGCGAGCAACGACAGCAGGCCGATCCCGGAGCCGTCCGTCTCCGGGACGTCCCGGTGGGTGCCCTGGTGGCCGCCGGCCTCGACGCCCTGCGCGATCACCGCGTCTGCGCCGCACTCCTCGACCGCCCGGGCCTCCTCGGCGGTGGTGGCGGTCACCACGGCGAAGGTGCCCACCCGGTGCAGGGCGTCGACCACCTCGCGGGTGGGCGTGCCGAAGTGGAACGACACCACGGGTACCGGGTTGTCGAGGAGGACGGCGAGTTTCGTCTCGTAGCCGTCGTCGCGGCCGCTGTCCGGGTCGCCCAGTTCCGTCTCGTACCAGGCGGCCTCGCCGGCCAGCTGATGGGCGTAGACCCCGACGGCCGCGGGGTCGGCGGTCTCCGGCTGCGGCAGGAAGAGGTTGACCCCGAACGGGCGGCTCGTCAGGCTCCGCAGCTGCTTGATCTCCTGGTACATCCCGTCGGGCGTCTTGTACCCGGCGGCCAGGAAGCCGAGCCCGCCCGCCTCGCAGACGGCGGCGGCCAGCCGGGGCACGGAGACGCCGCCCGCCATCGGAGCCTGCACGATCGGATACGGGAAGAGATCGGTCAGCGCGGAGGACATGACCGCATGGTGCCATGTCCTCCGGACAGGACCGAATCCGACCTTCCGTCCCCGGACCGGGCCGCCTTGACCGGGAACCCGGACCCGTAGGGGAGCGGACTCACCGCCCGTACGGGAGTGGACTCACCGTCCGTTGAAGGCGTCCTTCAGCCGCGAGAACAGCCCCTGCTGGCCCGGCTGGAACTGCCCCTGCGGCCGTTCCTCGCCGCGCAGCTTGGCGAACTCGCGCAGCAGCCGCTCCTGGTCGGGGTCGAGCTTGCCCGGGGTCTGGACCTCGACGTGCACGATGAGGTCGCCCCGGCCGCCGCCGCGCAGGTGGGTCACGCCGCGGGCGTGCAGCGGGATCGACTGGCCCGACTGGGTGCCCGGCCGGATGTCGACCTCCTCCAGGCCGTCCAGCGTCTCCAGCGGCACCTTGGTGCCGAGGGCCGCCGCCGTCATCGGGAGGGTGACCGTGCAGTGCAGGTCGTCGCCCCGGCGCTGGAACTGGGAGTGCGGCAGCTCGTGGATCTCGACGTACAGGTCACCGGCGGGACCGCCGCCGGGGCCGACCTCGCCCTCGCCCGCGAGCTGGATGCGGGTGCCGTTGTCGACACCGGCCGGGATCTTCACCGTCAGCGTGCGGCGGGAGCGGATGCGGCCGTCGCCGGCGCACTCCGGGCACGGCGTGGGAACCACCGTGCCGAAGCCCTGGCACTGGGGGCAGGGCCGCGAGGTCATGACCTGGCCCAGGAAGGACCGGGTGACCTGGGAGACCTCACCGCGGCCCCGGCACATGTCACAGGTCTGGGCACTGGTGCCCGGCGCCGCGCCCTCGCCGTTGCAGGTGTTGCAGACCACGGCCGTGTCGACCTGGATGTCCTTGGTCGTGCCGAAGGCCGCCTCGTCCAGCTCCACCTCGATCCGGATCATCGCGTCCTGGCCGCGGCGGGTGCGCGAGCGCGGCCCGCGCTGCGACGCCGTGCCGAAGAACGCGTCCATGATGTCCGAGAAGTTCCCGAAGCCGCCCTGGCCGAAGCCGCCGGCCGCGCCGCCCGACTGGGACAGCGGGTCGCCGCCGAGGTCGTAGACCTGCTTCTTCTGCGGGTCCGAGAGCACCTCGTAGGCGGCGTTGATCTCCTTGAACCGCTCCTGCGTCTTCGGATCGGGGTTGACGTCCGGGTGCAGCTCGCGGGCGAGCCTCCTGAACGCCTTCTTGATCTCGTCCTGGGACGCGTCGCGGCGCACGCCGAGTACGGCGTAGTAGTCCGTGGCCACTTATGACTCCGCCAGGATCTGTCCGACGTACCGTGCCACTGCGCGTACCGCTCCCATCGTTCCCGGGTAGTCCATGCGGGTCGGTCCGACCACGCCGAGCTTGGCAACCGCCTCGCCGCCCGAACCGTAGCCCACCGACACGACGGACGTGGAGTTGAGTCCCTCATGGGCGTTCTCATGACCGATTCGCACGGTCACGCCCGGATCCTTCGCCTCGCCGAGCAGCTTGAGGAGCACCACCTGCTCCTCCAGCGCCTCCAGCACCGGCCGGATCACCAGGGGGAAGTCATGGCCGAAGCGGGTGAGATTGGCGGTGCCGCCGATCATCAGCCGCTCCTCGTTCTCCTCGACCAGCGTCTCCAGCAGGGTGGAGAGCACCGTCGCGACCGTACCGCGCTCCTCCGCGCCGAAGGCGTCGGGGAGGTCCTCGACGAGCGTCGGCACGTCCGTGAACCGGCGCCCCGCGACCCGGCTGTTGAGCCGGGCCCGCAGATCCGCCACCGAGGTCTCGCCGAACGGCGCCGGACAGTCCACCATGCGCTGCTCGACCCGCCCGGTGTCCGTGATCAGCACGAGCATCAGGCGCGCGGGCGCGAGCGGCAGCAGTTCCACGTGCCGCACGGTCGAGCGGGTCAGCGACGGGTACTGCACCACGGCGACCTGCCGGGTGAGCTGCGCGAGCAGCCGCACCGTACGGGCCACCACGTCGTCGAGGTCGACGGCGCCCTCCAGGAAGTTCTGGATGGCGCGCCGCTCGGGCGCGGTCATGGGCTTGACGCCGGCGAGCTTGTCGACGAAGAGCCGGTAGCCCTTGTCGGTGGGGATGCGCCCGGCGCTGGTGTGCGGCTGGGCGATGAACCCCTCCTCCTCCAGCGCCGCCATGTCGTTGCGCACGGTGGCCGGGGAGACGCCGAGGCTGTGCCGCTCGGTGAGGGCCTTGGAGCCGACCGGCTCCTCGGTGCCGACGTAGTCCTGGACGATGGCGCGCAGCACCTGAAGCCTGCGTTCACTGAGCATCGCGCACACCTCCCGATCACGTCCGCCCGTCTGCCCTGGCACTCAAAGCGTGCGAGTGCCAGACTTCCCCGGCCCAGTGTACGGCCGTGGGGTACACCCCCGGCAAGGCCGGGCCCGCGCTGCCGTCCGCGACAGGTGCGCACCGCTAGCGTCGCCGCCATGACGGTGACTTGGGAAGAGCTGGGATGGGAGCGGTTGGCGGCCGGGGTGGGGCGGTGCCGGCTGCCGGTGTGGGACTGCACGGCCGGGCTGGTGGTCGGCGGGGACGCGGCGCTGGTGATCGACGCCGGGTCGAGTCCGGGCGAGGGCGCGCGGCTGCGCGCCGAGGCGGAGCGGCTGGCCGGTCACCGTGTGACGCATCTCGCGCTGACCCATGCCCACTTCGACCACGTCTTCGGCGCGGCGGCGTTCGCGGGGGCGCAGGTGTACGGCGCGGTGGGCGTCGACGCGGTGCTCGGCGAGGGGCGGGAGGCGCTGCGGGCGGACGCGACCGCCAACGGGCTGGACCGGCGCCGGGCGCGGGAGGCGGTGGACGCCCTCGTGTCCGTCCGGCACCAGGTGAGCGGTGAGTGGACGCTCGACCTGGGCGGCGGCCGGCAGGTGCTGCTGGCGAACGTGGGTCCCGGGCACACCGCCCATGACCTGGCGGTGCTGGTGCCGGGCAGTCCGGAGGTGGTCTTCTGCGGGGACCTGGTGGAGGAGTCCGGGCCGCCGCAGACCGGGCCCGACGCGCTCCCCGGGCACTGGCCGGACGCCCTGGACCGGCTGCTCGCGCTGGGCGGCGAGGACGCACGGTACGTGCCCGGTCACGGGGCCGTGGTGGACGCGGAGTTCGTGCGGGCCCAGCGGGACGCGCTGGCGGCGCGGTTCGGCGTGTCGCGCTGATCGGGTCCGTGGCGTTCCTCGTATCGTCAGCGGAATGCGCCAGTACTCCGCCGATCTCACTCCCCCGTGGAAGAAGCCGCGGCCGGTGCCCGAGGTGCCGGCCGATCCGGGCCTGGTGGTCGAGGAGCCCGGTAGCGGGTTCTGCGGCGCGGTGACCGGCTGCGAGGCGGGCACGGTGACGCTGGAGGACCGCTTCGGCAAGCGCCGGGTGTTCCCGCTGGAGCCGCGCGGGTTCCTGCTGGAGGGCCGGGTGGTGACGCTGGTCCGGCCGTCCTCGCCGGGTCCGGTACGGCCGTCCCGTACGGCGTCCGGTTCGGTCGCCGTGCCCGGCGCGCGGGCCCGGGTGGCCCGGGCCGGGCGGATCTACGTCGAGGGCCGGCACGACGCCGAGCTGGTCGAGAAGGTGTGGGGCGACGACCTGCGGGTCGAGGGCGTGGTCGTGGAGTACCTGGGGGGCGTGGACGACCTGCCGTCGATCGTCGACGAGTTCGCGCCGGGTCCGGACGCCCGGCTGGGGGTGCTGGTGGACCACCTCGTGCCGGGGTCGAAGGAGTGGCGCATCGCCGAGTCGGTGACCAGTGACCACGCGCTGGTGGTCGGCCATCCGTACATCGACATCTGGGAGGCCGTGAAACCGGCCGCGGTGGGGATCGCAGCGTGGCCCCGGGTGCCGCGCGGTCAGGACTGGAAGACGGGGGTGTGCCGGGCGCTGGGCTGGCCGGCGGAGAACACGGGGGCGGTGTGGCAGGCGATCCTGGCCCGGGTGGGGTCCTACCGGGACCTGGAGCCGGAGCTGCTGGGGCGGGTGGAGGAACTGATCGACTTCGTCACGGGCAGCGGTGCGGCCTGACGCCGGTCGAAACCAGGTCAGGGGCCGAACTGGCATTCCGACGTGATGCGCCCGCCCGAGTGATCAGTCCACCAAATCCCTGACCACCCCGTCCGCCAGCAGCCGCCCGCGCAGCGTCAGCGCCGCGCGGCCCGCGTCGTACGGCCCCGCCTGGAGCAGTCCGTCCGACAGCGCCCGGCGCGCGGCCGCGCGGCCCTCCGGTCGCAGGAGGGAGAGCGGGACGCCCTCGCGCAGCCGCAGTTCCAGCAGGATCCGCTCGACGCGGCGGTCCTCGTCGGTGAGGAGTTCCCGCCCGGCGCCCGGGGAGCCGCCCCGCGCCAGCGCCGCCGCGTAGGCGCCGGGGTGCTTGACGTTCCACCAGCGCACGCCGCCCACGTGGGAGTGGGCGCCGGGGCCCGCGCCCCACCAGTCGGCGCCCCGCCAGTACAGCTCGTTGTGCAGGCAGCGGGCGGCGTCGGAGGTGGCCCAGTTGGACACCTCGTACCAGTCGAAGCCGGCCGCGGCGAGGGTCTCCTCGGTGATCAGGTACCGGTCGGCGTGCACGTCGTCGTCGGTCGGCGGGACCTCGCCGCGGCGGATCCGGCGGGCCAGCTGGGTACCCTCCTCGACGATCAGCGCGTACGCGGAGACGTGGTCGGGTCCGGCGCCGAGCGCGGCGTCCAGGGAGGCCCGCCAGTCGTCGTCGGACTCGCCGGGGGTGCCGTAGATCAGGTCGAGGTTGACGTGCTCGAAGCCGGCCGCGCGGGCCTCGGCGACGCAGGCCTCGGGGCGGCCCGGGGTGTGCGTGCGGTCGAGGATCTTCAGTACGTGCTGTCTGGCACTCTGCATGCCGAAGGAGATCCGGTTGAAGCCGCCCTCGCGGAGGGTGGCCAGATAGGCCGGGTCGACGGACTCCGGGTTGGCCTCGGTGGTGATCTCCGCGTCCGGCGCGAGACCGAACTCGTCGCGGATCGCGTCCAGCATCCGTACCAGGTCGGCGGCTGCCAGCAGGGTGGGGGTGCCGCCGCCGACGAAGACCGTGCGGACCTCGCGGGGGTCGTCGCCGAGCACCTTGCGGGCGAGGCGGACCTCGTCGGTGAGGGTGTCGGCGTAGTTGTCGCGGGAGGCGAGGACGCCGCCGGTGCCGCGCAGCTCGGTGGCGGTGTAGGTGTTGAAGTCGCAGTAGCCGCAGCGGGTCGCGCAGTACGGCACGTGCAGGTAGAAGCCGAGGGGGCGGTGCGCGGCCCCGGCGAGCGCGGACGCGGGCAGCGCACCGTCGGCGGGGACGGGCTCGCCGTCGGGGAGTGCGGAGGGCATGGGCTCCATTGTCCCGCACGGTGGGAGGTGGGCGGGGCGGGGCCGGGCGGAGCGGGGCCGGTGTTCCTACTCGGCCTGGAGGACCAGCAGCGCCAGGTCGTCCTCCGGGGGACCGTCGCCGAACTCGTGCACCAGGCGTCTGACGCGCTCGGCGATCAGCTGGGCGTCCAGGCCCGCGCACCCGGCGAGCGCGGCGGCGAGGCCGTCTTCGTCGTCGAACTGGCGGGAGCCGTTGCGCCGCTCGGTGACGCCGTCCGTGACGCACAGCAGGCTGTCGCCGGAGCACAGGTCGAAGTCCTCGCTGACGTACGTCTCCTCCTCCACCACCCCGAGCAGCGTCTGCGGCTCGGCGACCGTGCGGACGGCGCCGTCGGGGGCCAGCAGCAGCGGCAGCGGGTGTCCGGCGGAGGCCAGGGTGCAGTGCACTCCGCCGCGGAACGGGACCAGTTCGCCGTACAGGAGCGAGAGGAAGCGGGTCTGCGGGCCCTCGCCCGGGCCGATCGGCTGGCCGCCGGCCGCCACCAGGGCCCGCGCCGCGGCGTCCGCGGCCTCGATGGCGTCGTCCAGGAGCAGCTGGTTGAGGCGGTCCAGGACGCCGGCGACGCCGTACCCCTCGCGGGCCAGCAGCCGCAGCCAGGGCCGGGCCAGGCCGATGACCACGGCGGCCTCCGGCCCCTTGCCCTGGACGTCGCCGACGGCGAAGCACCAGCGGCCGTCGCCGGCCGGGAAGAGGTCGTAGAAGTCGCCGCTGGGGCCGCCCTTGTCCCGGGGTTCGTAGACCAGGGCGCTGCGCATCCCGGGGATCTCGGCGACGGCGCCGGGCAGCAGGCCGCGCTGCAGGACGGCGCTGATGGTGGCCTGCCGGGCGTACTGGCGGGCGGTGCCGATGGCGAGCGCGACGCGGCGGCCGAGGTCCTCGACGAGGCCGGTGATCTCGTCGGGGAAGCGCACGGTGCCGGCCCGGCCGATGACCAGGGTGCCCACCGGCCGGCCGGCCGCGACCAGCCGGTAGGCCAGTGCCGCGCCCCAGGTGCCGCGCGGGCCGAGCGCGTCGCCCGGCCAGGGGTGGGCGACCGGCCCGGACCGCCAGGGGTCGGGCGGGCGCGGCGGGTCCTTCTCCAGGGCCTGCCGCAACTCCTCGATGCGGTTCTCGCTGCCGTGCCAGACCCGGGCCAGCCGGACGCCGATCGAGGTGACGCCGTCGTTCCAGTCGGCGCGGCCCAGCGACTCGTCCTCCAGCCAGACCGCGCACCAGTCGGCGAGCCGGGGCACGACGAGCTGTCCGGCCAGGGAGGCGATCTTCTCCTCGTCGAGCTGCCCGGCCAGCAGGTCGGACGCCTCGGCGAGGAAGGACAGCGCGCCGCGCCCCAGCCACTGCCGGTCCCGGACGGCCCGCCGGCCGGCACCGGCACCCTCCGCCTGCCGGGTCCGATCCGGGTCCTGGGCGTTCTGGGCCCGCTCCGGGGCCTGGGCCTTCTCCGTCCCTTCGGCCCGCTCCGGGGCCTGTGTCCGCTCCGTGTCCTGGGCGCGCTCCGGGTCCTGGGCGCGCTCCGGAGCCTGTGTCCGCTCCGTCTCCCGGGCCCTCTCCGGGTCCTGGGCACGCTCCGGGGCCTGGGCCCTCTCCGTCCCTTCGGCCCGCTCCGTACCCTCTGCCCTCTCCGCCCCGTCTGCCCGGCCGGTTTCGGTCGTCTCTTCAACCCCGCCCGTTTCGGGCGGGGCTTCCGTCCGGTCGCCCTCCCCCGCGCCGCGCCGCTCCGCCGGTGTGCCGCCCGCGACCCGTCGGACCCACTGCTTCGCCGAGTCCCACGGCCCCCTCGGCTCCCGGTCCACGGCCGCAGCCGCCGCCCCGAGCACCGGATCCGCCACCCGAGCCGCTCCGGCCGGCCCCGCGCCCGCGCCGGCGCCCGCGCCCGCGCTCGTGCTCGTGCTCGTGCTCGTGCTCGCCCCGAGGATCTCCGCGACCCGCAGTCCCCGTTCCAGGGCGCGTTCCTCGGCGTACGCCTCGATCCGCTCGGCGACGGCGATCGCGTCGCCGTCCGGGGGGCAGCCGGGCCCAGACGGTCTTGACGCCGGTGCGGTACGTGATCCCCCAGGCCTCGGAGAGCGCGGCGACCAGCCGCAGCCCGCGGCCGTACTCGGGCGTCTCGGACGAGGACTCGGCGTCGGTGCTGCGGGGCGCGCGGGCGGGATGGCGGTCGGAGATCTCGACGACGAGCGTGCCCGTCGGCTCCAGCCGGAAGGCCACCCCGACGTCGGTGCCGGCGTGCACCACGGCGTTGGTGGCCAGTTCGCTGATGACCAGCAGCGCGTCGTCGGCGTGCCGGTCGGTCAGGTACTCGGTGCCGGGCCGGGCCGCCTCGGTCCAGTCGGTGAGCGCCACCCGTACCAGCGCCCGGGCCGCGCCCGGCGCGAGGGAGGTCCCGGGCAGATCGGCGAAGACCTGCGCGGACGTCTCCGACGGGTGCGCGGACCCCCCGGTGGCACGGGAGAAGGTCTCCCGTTGCGTCGGAATGGCCCCCATGTACAGCTCCCCGGGCAGTTCGTACGAATACGCCGCAGTTGATGCCGACAGAGTGACAGACTGACCCCGCCCATAAGCGTCGAGTCACCGAAGTGGGCCGCCATGAGTGAGAACCGTGCTACATCCGCGCGCCCCGGTGTGCGCCCCGGAGGCTCCGCGGAACCGGCGGACGACCGGATCCGGGTCTCCGAACTGCGCCCCCTGCTCGCCGCCATGATCGCCACCCGGGACGGCAGCGTCACCGAGGTCGCGGAGCCGGGCCACGGGATCGTCGCGGAGCTGTTCGCGGTCTACAACCAGATCATGGCCCGCGACCTGCACTTCAACACCGAGGTACGGCGGGTCGGACGGGAACTGGTGCGGCACGGCCGGCTGGACGAGCGGTTGTCCGCCAGCCCGGGGCAGGGCTGCTGGACGTCCCGGGTGAGCGACGTCAACCAGTTGCTGGACGCCCTGGTGGCCCCGGCGGCCAACGCCACCCGGGTGCTGGACGCGGTGGCCGGCGGTGATCTGACCCAGCGGGTCGATCTGCACGACGGCACCCGGCAGTTGCGCGGCGACCTGCGGCATCTGGGCCGGGCCGTCAACACGATGGTGGACCAGCTGTCGCTGTTCACCGGCGAGGTGACCCGGGTCGCGCGCGAGGTCGGCACCGAGGGGCGGCTCGGCGGCCGGGCCAAGGTGCGCGGGCTGTCGGGCAGTTGGCGGGATGTGACCGAGGCCGTCAACACGATGGCGTCCCGGCTGACCGCGCAGGTGCGGGACATCGCGGCGGTGACCACGGCGGTGGCCCGCGGCGACCTGACCCGCACGGTGACGGTCGAGGCGACCGGCGAACTGCTGGAGCTGAAGCTGACCGTCAACACCATGGTCGATCAGCTGTCCGCCTTCGCCGACGAGGTGACCCGGGTCGCCCGCGAGGTCGGCACCAAGGGGCAACTGGGCGGTCAGGCACAGGTCAGAGGGGTCTCCGGGGTCTGGAAGGACCTCACCGACAACGTCAACTTCATGGCGTCCAACCTCACCTCCCAGGTACGGAACATCGCGCAGGTGACGACCGCCGTCGCCAACGGCGACCTGAGTCAGAAGATCACGGTCGACGCGCAGGGCGAGATCCTGGAGCTGAAGTCGACCATCAACACCATGGTCGACCAGCTGTCCGCCTTCGCCGACGAGGTGACCCGGGTCGCCCGCGAGGTCGGCACGGAAGGCAACCTCGGCGGCCGGGCGCAGGTCAGAGGAGTGTCGGGGGTCTGGAAAGACCTCACCGACAACGTCAACTTCATGGCCGACAACCTCACCTCCCAGGTGCGCAACATCGCCGCCGTCTCCACCGCCGTCGCGCAGGGCGACCTCGGCAAGAAGATCACCGTGGAGGCGAAGGGCGAGATCCTGGAGCTGAAGTCGACCATCAACACCATGGTCGACCAGCTCTCCGCCTTCGCCGACGAAGTGACCCGGGTCGCCCGCGAGGTCGGCACGGAAGGCAACCTGGGTGGACAGGCACAGGTCAGAGGGGTCTCCGGAGTCTGGAAAGACCTCACCGACAACGTCAACTTCATGGCGCTGAATCTCACCTCGCAGGTGCGCAACATCGCGCAGGTGACGACGGCCGTCGCCAACGGGGACCTGTCGAAGAAAATCACGGTCGACGCCCGCGGCGAGATCCTGGAACTGAAGGACACCGTCAACACGATGGTGGAGCAACTGCGGGCGTTCGCCGACGAGGTGACCCGGGTGGCCCGCGAGGTGGGCACCGACGGGCGGCTCGGCGGCCGGGCCCAGGTGCGGGGCGCGTCCGGGGTGTGGCGGGACCTCACCGACAACGTCAACTTCATGGCCGACAACCTCACCTCCCAGGTGCGCAACATCGCCCAGGTGGCGACCGCCGTGGCGCAGGGCGACCTGTCCCGGAAGATCGACGTGGACGCGCGCGGCGAGATCCTGGAGCTGAAGACGACCATCAACACGATGGTGGACACGCTGTCGTCGTTCTCCTCCGAGGTGACCCGGGTGGCCCGGGAGGTCGGCAGCGAGGGGCAGCTCGGCGGGCAGGCCCGGGTGGAGGGCGTGTACGGCACCTGGAAGCGGCTGACGACCAACGTGAACGAACTGGCGTCCAACCTGACCACCCAGGTCCGGGCGATCGCCGAGGTGGCCTCGGCGGTGGCGCAGGGCGACATGTCCCGGTCGATCACGGTGGCGACCCGCGGCGAGGTCGCGGAGCTGAAGGACAACATCAACCTGATGGTGGCCAACCTGCGCGAGACCACCCGCGCCAAGGACTGGCTGGAGTCGAACCTGGCCCGGCTGGCCTCGCTGATGCAGGGCCACCGGGACCTGATGGAGGTCGCGGACCTGATCCTGCGCGAGCTGACGCCGCTGGTGAACGCCCAGTACGGGGCGTTCTACCTGGCCGACCCGGAGGAGGTCGGCGCGGGGCCGCGGACGACCGTACCGGCCAAGGGGCTGGCGTTCGTCGCCGGGTACGGGGCGGCGCAGGGGGCGACCGTGGAGACCGGCGCGCTGCCGGTGCACGGGCTGGTGGCGCAGGCGGCCCGGGAGAAGAAGCGGATCCTGGTGGAGGGCGCGCCGCCCGACTACATCAAGATCAACAGCGGGCTCGGGGAGGCCGCCCCGACCACCATCGTGATCATTCCGATCCTGTTCGAGGACGAACTGCTCGGTGTGGTCGAACTGGCCTCCTTCTCCCGCTTCTCCGACGTGCACCTGGCGTTCTTCGACCAGTTCGTCAACACGATCGGTGTGGCGATCAACACGATCATCGCCAACTCCCGCACCGAGTCCCTGCTCGGCGAGTCCCAGCGGCTGGCCATGCAGCTCCAGGAGCGCTCCGACGAACTCCAGAAGCAGCAGGCGGAGCTGCGCCGCTCCAACGCCGAACTGGGCGAGAAGGCCGCTCTGCTGGCCACCAGCTCCCAGTACAAGTCGGAGTTCCTGGCCAACATGTCGCACGAGCTGCGCACCCCGCTGAACTCGCTCCTGATCCTGGCCCGGCTGCTCTCCGACAACCCGGACGGCCATCTGTCCGAGCAGGAGGTGCAGTTCGCGACGACGATCCACCGCTCCGGCTCCGACCTGCTCCAGCTGATCAACGACATCCTGGACCTGTCGAAGATCGAGGCCGGCCGGATGGACGTACGGCCCAAGCGGCTGCCGCTGATCAAGCTGCTCGACTACGTGCACGCCACGTTCCGCCCGCTCACCCTGGACCGGCGGCTCGCCTTCGAGGTGGCGGTCGGCGAGGACGTACCGCGCGAGATGCACTCCGACGAGCAGCGGCTCCAGCAGATCCTGCGCAACCTGCTCTCCAACGCGATCAAGTTCACCGCGGCCGGCAAGGTCGAACTGCGGGTGGCCCGGACCGCCGACGTCGACACGCACCGGATCGCGGACGCCGGCGAGGTGATCGCCTTCACCGTCTCGGACACCGGCATAGGCATCGCGCCGGAGAAACTCCCGGTGATCTTCGAGGCGTTCCAGCAGGCCGACGGCACCACCAACCGCAAGTACGGCGGCACCGGCCTCGGGCTGTCCATCAGCCGGGAGATAGCCCGCCTGCTCGGCGGCCGGATCGTGGCCGAGAGCGAGCCGGGCCGGGGCTCGACCTTCACCCTGTACGTCCCGGTCGTCACCCCTGGACACCCGGCCACCGACGCCGCCGCCGTCACCCCCGCGGCCCCCGCCGACCGCGCCGCGGCAGTGTCGCGGCGGCACCTCCCCGAGGGTGCCGCCACGGCCGCCGAGCCGTTTCCGGCCGAACCGTTTTCGGCTGAACCGTTTTCGGCCGGATCGGAGGCGGACGACAGCTGGCCGGCGCCGGCCAAGCTGGAGACCTGGACCTCGGGCCGGGCGGGCCGGGTGCTGGCCGGGCGGCGAGTACTGATCGTGGACGACGACATCCGCAACGTCTTCGCCCTCACCCATGTGCTGGGCCGGGTCGGCATGCCCGTGCTGTACGCGGAGAACGGCCGCGAGGGCGTGGAGACCCTGGACCGCCACCCCGACGTCGCCCTGGTCCTGATGGACATCATGATGCCAGAGATGGACGGGTACGAGACGATAGCCGCCATCCGCCGCACCCCGCGCTGGGCCGCGCTGCCGATCGTGGCGCTCACCGCCAAGGCGATGCCCGGCGACCGGGAGAAGTCCATCGGCCGCGGCGCCAACGACTACGTCCCCAAGCCGGTCGACGTCGACCAGTTGCTCACCGTCGTGTGCGCCCTGCTGGACCCCGAGAACCCGGACGGCGACGCACACCGGACAGAACCTAGTGAGGCACAGTCACCATGAGCGCCGAGGCAACGAGCGACGAACGCGCCGGAATCCTCCTGGTCGACGACATGGAGGACAATCTGATCGCCCTGGAGGCCGTCCTGGGGTCCCTCAACGAACCCCTGGTGCGGGCCCGGTCCGGCGAGGAGGCGATGAAGGCACTGCTGCGCCGGCGGTTCGCGCTGATCCTGCTCGACGTCCGGATGCCGGGCATGGACGGCTTCGAGACGGCCGCCAACATCAAACGGCTCGACCAGACGAAAGACGTCCCGATCATCTTCCTGACCGGCACCGAGGACGACTCCGGCTACGCGTTCCGGGGCTACGCCACCGGGGCCGCCGACTACCTCGCCAAGCCCTTCGACCCCTGGGTGCTGCGCGCGAAGGTCAGCGTCTTCCTCGACCTGCACCGCAAGAACCGCCAGCTGGAACGGATGCTCGCGCGCGAACGCACCGGCTACGCGGCGCTCGAGGCCCGGCTGGCGGAACTGGAGGCCCACCTGGACGGGGACACCCCGCCGGACGTACCGGAACTGCGCCGGCACCTGCGGGCACTGCGGCACCTGATAGGGCGGGGCGGACACCGGCCGTGAGACCGCCGGTGCGGGGGGCGAGTCCCGCACCGGCTTGTCTCAGACCGCGCGTCCCGTCTCAGACCGCTGGTCTCGTCCCGTCCTGGACCTCTCGTTCCGGCTCAGTCCTCGCGGGTCCCCGCGTACATCTCCTCGATCAGGTTCTTGTACTCCCGCTCCACCACCGGCCGCTTCAGCTTCAGGCTCGGGGTGATCTCCCCGTGCTCGATGTCCAGGTCGCGCGGCAGCAGCCGGAACTTCTTGACGGTCTGCCAGCGCTGGAGGCCCTGGTTGAGCTGGTCCACGTAGCCCTGGACCATCCCGACCGTCGCCGGGGCCGCGACGACCTCCGCGTACGGCTTGCCCGCCAGGCCGTTCTCCTTCGCCCACTCCATGAGCGCGGGCTCGTCGAGGGCGATCAGGGCGGTGCAGAAGTTCCGGTCGGCGCCGTGCACGAGGATGTTGGAGACGTACGGGCACACCGCCTTGAACTGGCCCTCCACCTCGGCGGGCGCGATGTACTTGCCGCCGGACGTCTTGATCAGGTCCTTCTTGCGGTCGGTGATCCGCAGATAGCCGTCGGGCGAGAGCTCACCGATGTCGCCGGTGTGGAACCAGCCGTCCGGTTCGAGCACCTCGGCGGTCTTCTCGGGCAGCTTGTGGTAGCCCTGCATGATGCCGGGGCCGCGCAGCAGGATCTCCCCGTCGTCCGCGATCCGCACCTCGGTGCCGGGCAGCGGCTTGCCGACCGTGCCGGTGCGGTAGGCCTCGCCCGGGTTGACGAAGGACGCGGCGGAGGACTCGGTCAGGCCGTAGCCCTCCAGGATGTGCACGCCGGCCCCGGAGAAGAAGTAGCCGATGTCGGGTGCGAGGGCGGCGCTGCCGGAGACGCAGGCGCGCAGGTTGCCGCCGAACGCCTCGCGGATCTTGGCGTAGACGAGACCGTCGGCCACCTTGTGCCTGGCGCTGAGGCCGAGGGGGGCGCTCGCGGTGCCGGTGCGGCGGAAGTTGTCCTGGGTGACCTTGGCGTACTCGCGGGCCACCTCGGCGGCCCACTGGAAGATCTTGTACTTGGCGGCGCCGCCGGCCTTCGCCTTGGCCGCGACCCCGTTGTAGACCTTCTCGAAGATGCGCGGCACGGCCGCCATGTACGTCGGCCGCACCACCGGCAGATTCTCGATGATCTTGTCGACCCGCCCGTCGACGGCGGTCACGTGCCCGGCCTCGATCTGCCCGGAGGTGAGCACCTTGCCGAAGACGTGCGCGAGCGGCAGCCACAGGTACTGCACGTCCTCGCCGCTGATCAAGCCGGTCGCGGTGGTCGCCTTGGCCATGTACGACCAGCAGTCGTGCGGCAGCCGCACGCCCTTGGGGCGGCCGGTGGTGCCGGAGGTGTAGATCAGGGTGGCGAGCTGGTCCTTGGTGAGCGCGCCGACCCGCTTCGTGATCAGGTCCGGGTCCTGCGCCAGCCGGGCCGCGCCCCGGCGCTCCAGCTCGTCCAGGGTGAGGATCCAGTCCTCGGCGGTGTCCGCGCCGGCCGGGTCGATCACCACGGCGTGGGTCAGGTCGGGCAGCTCGCCGCGCTTCTCCCGCGCCTTGGCGAGCTGGGCGGCGTCCTCCGCGACCAGCACCCGGCTCTCGGAGTCGGCGAGGATGTACGCCGACTCGTCGGCGTTGGTCTGCGGATAGACGGTGGTGGTCGCCGCGCCCGCGCACATGATGCCGAGGTCGACGAGGATCCACTCGATCCGGGTGGCCGAAGCCAGCGCCACCCGCTGCTCCGGCTCCACCCCCAGCTCGATCAGGCCGGCCGCGATGGCGTGCACCCGCTCGGCGGCCTGTGCCCAGGTCAGCGACTTCCAGTCGGCCGGCCCCACGCCCGAGGCGGGCGGTACGGGATAGCGGTAGGCCTCGGCGTCCGGCGTGGCCGCCACGCGCTCCAGGAAGAGCCCCGCCACGGACGGCGGACGGTTCTCGATCAGTGTCTGTGTGTCGCTCACGACATCCTCCGGGCCCGCGACGGTGCGGCTGGCTCTCTGCGGCTGGCTTCACGGCTGCTTCTCACTCGCGAGCCGTTGTTTAACTCGCGAGTAACTATGGAGCAGGGATCAGAGTAAGGCCCGACCGGCTGGTATGTAAGGGCCCGCACCCTGTCATTTCCTTCAGACAACGGTCACACACATACACAAAGGCCCGTCGCACTTTCGTGCGACGGGCCCCTTGTGTCCGTTTCCGCGGTTACTTCTTGCCCTTGCCCGATCCCGCGCTGTCATCGCTGGAGAGGACGGCGATGAAGGCCTCCTGGGGAACCTCCACGGAACCCACCATCTTCATCCGCTTCTTGCCTTCCTTCTGCTTCTCCAGCAGCTTCCGCTTGCGGGAGATGTCACCGCCGTAGCACTTGGCGAGGACGTCCTTGCGGATGGCGCGGATGGTCTCGCGGGCGATGACCCGGGAGCCGATGGCCGCCTGGATCGGCACCTCGAAGGCCTGGCGCGGGATCAGCTCGCGCAGCTTGGCGACGAGCCGCACGCCGTACGCGTACGCCGCGTCCTTGTGGGTGATCGCCGAGAAGGCGTCCACCTTGTCGCCGTGCAGCAGGATGTCGACCTTGACCAGGGAGGACGTCTGCTCACCGGTGGGCTCGTAGTCCAGCGAGGCGTAGCCGCGGGTCTTCGACTTCAGCTGGTCGAAGAAGTCGAAGACGATCTCCGCGAGGGGCAGGGTGTAGCGGATCTCGACGCGGTCCTCGGAGAGGTAGTCCATGCCGAGCAGGGTGCCGCGCCGGGTCTGACACAGCTCCATGATCGAGCCGATGAACTCGGTCGGCGCGAGGATGGTGGCCCGCACGACCGGCTCGTAGACCTCGTTGATCTTCCCCTCGGGGAACTCGCTCGGGTTGGTGACGGTGTGCTCGGTGCCGTCCTCCATGACCACCCGGTAGACCACGTTCGGCGCGGTGGCGATCAGGTCGAGGCCGAACTCGCGCTCCAGCCGCTCCCGGATCACGTCCAGGTGCAGCAGGCCGAGGAAGCCGACGCGGAAGCCGAAGCCGAGGGCGGCGGACGTCTCCGGCTCGTAGACCAGGGCGGCGTCGTTGAGCTGGAGCTTGTCCAGCGCCTCGCGCAGCTCCGGGTAGTCCGACCCGTCCAGCGGATACAGCCCGGAGAACACCATCGGCTTCGGGTCCTTGTACCCGCCGAGCGCGTCCGTGGCGCCCTTGTGCTGGCTGGTGACGGTGTCACCGACCTTGGACTGGCGGACGTCCTTCACGCCGGTGATGAGATAGCCCACCTCGCCGACGCCGAGGCCGTCGGCGCCCAGCATCTCGGGCGAGTTGGTGCCGATCTCCAGCAGCTCGTGGGTGGCGTTGGTGGACATCATCCGGATCCGCTCACGCTTGTTGAGCTGGCCGTCGATGACCCGGACGTACGTCACGACGCCCCGGTAGGAGTCGTAGACCGAGTCGAAGATCATCGCGCGGGCGGGGGCGTCGGCGACGCCGACCGGGGCGGGGATCTCGGCGACCACCTTGTCCAGGAGCGCCTCGACACCGAGCCCGGTCTTCGCGGAGACCTTCAGCACGTCGGCGGGGTCGCAGCCGACCAGGTTGGCGAGCTCCTCGGCGAACTTCTCGGGCTGCGCGGCCGGCAGGTCGATCTTGTTCAGGACGGGGATGATCGTGAGGTCGTTCTCCATCGCCAGGTAGAGGTTGGCGAGGGTCTGGGCCTCGATGCCCTGGGCGGCGTCGACCAGCAGGATCGTCCCCTCGCACGCGGCGAGCGACCTGGACACCTCGTAGGTGAAGTCGACGTGCCCCGGGGTGTCGATCATGTTGAGGATGTGCGTGTCGTTCTTGTCGTGGGTGGGAGCCCACGGCAGACGCACCGCCTGAGACTTGATCGTGATGCCGCGCTCGCGCTCGATGTCCATGCGGTCGAGGTACTGGGCGCGCATCTGCCGCTGCTCGACCACACCGGTCAGCTGGAGCATCCGGTCGGCGAGCGTGGACTTGCCGTGGTCGATGTGCGCGATGATGCAGAAGTTGCGGATCAGCGCCGGGTCGGTACGGCTCGGCTCGGGCACATGGCTGGGGATCGCGGGCACGCAGGGTCCTGATTCTTGAGGCGTCCGCAGTGTCTGCGGTCTCGGGTCGGATCGATACGTAGCTTCCATCGTCCCACGGGCGGGGACCGCTGGACGGTCTGGGAGGGGTCGGGGGCGGGTTTGGGGACGCGGATGGGCCGCTGGTAGTGTGGGGGGCTGTGTCTCTTGCCCTCTCAGCGCGAGACACGACTTCTGGAAAATCACCGGTACGGGACCTGCGGGCCCCGTGCCTGAACCTGTAGAGGCTCATTCGTGGCGAACATCAAGTCCCAGATCAAGCGGATCAAGACCAACGAGAAGGCCCGGCTGCGCAACAAGGCCGTCAAGTCCTCCCTGAAGACCGCGATCCGCAAGGCCCGCGAGGCCGCTGCCGCGGGTGACGTCGAGAAGGCCACCGAGTACCAGCGCGTCGCCGCGCGTCAGCTCGACAAGGCCGTCTCCAAGGGCGTCATCCACAAGAACCAGGCCGCCAACAAGAAGTCGGCGCTGGCGCAGAAGGTCGCCGCCGTCAAGGGCTGAACCCTTTATCTGGTCTGACCGCCGGACGGACCCAGAGCGGGCCCTCTCTCATCCGCTCCCGCCCGGCACCCCGAGCCCGCACGCGGCCTGCGTTCGCCACGCGGGTGTGGGCTCACCCTTAAGCGTGACCCGAGGCCCCGCTCGTTCTGGATTCCAGACGGGCGGGGCTTCGGTGCGTTTCAGTCCGGCTGGGGGCACCCCCGCTTCCCTTCCCGTCTACCGTCCCCGCGACCGCGCCGCCCGCGCGATCACCACGACCGCCTTCTCCAACGCGTACCCGGCATCGTCCCCCCCGCCCTTGACCCCCGCGTCCGCGTCGGCCACCGCCCGCAGCGCCACCGCCACCCCGTCCGGCGTCCACCCGCGCATCTGCTGCCGCACCCGGTCGATCTTCCACGGCGGCATGCCCAGCTCCCGGGCGAGGTCGGCCGGCCGGCCGCCACGCGCCGAGGACAGCTTCCCGATCGCCCGCACGCCTTGCGCCAGCGCACTGGTGATCAGTACCGGCGCCACCCCCGTGGCCAGCGACCACCGCAACGCCTCCAGCGCCTCCGCGGTCCGCCCCTCCACCGCCCGGTCCGCGACCGTGAAGCTGGACGCCTCGGCCCGCCCGGTGTAGTACCGCCCGACCACCGCCTCGTCGATCGTCCCCTCGACGTCCGCGACCAGCTGGGACACCGCCGACGCCAGCTCCCGCAGATCGCTCCCGATCGCGTCCACCAGTGCCTGGCACGCCTCGGGCGTCGCCGACCGCCCGGTGGTACGGAACTCACCGCGCACGAAGGCCAGCCGGTCCGCCGGCTTCGTCATCTTCGGGCACGCCACCTCCCGCGCCCCCGCCTTGCGCGCCGCGTCCAGCAGCCCCTTGCCCTTGGCCCCGCCCGCGTGCAGCAGGACCAGGGTGATCTCCTCCACCGGCGCGCCGAGGTAACCCTTGACGTCCTTGACCGTGTCGGCGGACAGGTCCTGCGCATTGCGTACGACCACGACCTTGCGCTCGGCGAAGAGCGACGGACTGGTCAGCTCGGCGAGCGTGCCGGGCTGCAACTGGTCCGAAGTGAGATCGCGTACGTCCGTGTCGGCGTCGGCGGCCTTCGCGGCGGCCACCACCTCCCGCACGGCACGGTCGAGCAGCAGGTCCTCCTGGCCCACGGCAAGCGTCACGGGGGCGAGAGGGTCGTCGTTCGCACTCTTCCTGGCCATCGCGACAAGCATCGCACGCGGCACTGACAACGCGTCCGCCGCGACCGCCCCTACCGGACGGCTACGGCTCCTCCCGCCAGCCGTCCCACCGAGCGGCGAACTCGTCCAGTTCCCCGGCGTCCAGCCGCCGCTCCTCGTCCCGCAGGACGACGAGCCACTGGGCGTCCTCGGCGTCGTCCTCCCCGGCCAGCGCGTCCCGGACGAGCCGCGGTTCCTCGGTGACACCGAACCGCTCCCCGAGCGCCTCCGCCGCCTCCTCGGCCGCGTCACGGTCGGGCAGCACCAGCACATGTCTCACGTCACTCACGCCGGACATTGTCCGACACCGGCCGACTGTCCGGCCGGGCGGCCGGCCACTGCCCGGCCGCCGGGTCAGCCCTTGGGGACGATCTGTATGTCGAGGTCGATGACGATGCTCGGTCCGACCACGGCGATGCCGCGGGCCAGCATCGTCTGCCAGCTCACCGTGAAGTCGTCGCGGTGCAGTTCCGTGCTGGCCCGGCAGGCCGCCCGCGTCTCGCCCTCCATGCCGTTGCCCAGCCCGAGGTACTCGGCGTCCAGGGTGACCGTCCGGGTCACGCCGTGCAGGGACAGTCCGCCGGTGACCGCCCACCGGTTCCCGCCCCGGTGCGCGAACCGGTCACTGTAGAACTCCAGCGTCGGATACCGCTGCACGTCCAGGAAGTCGCCCGACCGCAGATGGTCGTCGCGCATCCGCACATTGGTGTCGATGGATGCCGCGTCGATCACCACGTGCATCGCCGACTGCTCCATCTCGTCGGCGATCCGCACCGCCCCCGCGAAGGAGTTGAACCGTCCGTGGATCCGGGCCAGTCCGATGTGCCGCGCGGTGAAACCGATCGAGGAATGCGCCGGCTCGATCTCCCAGTCCCCCGCCTTCGGCAGCTCCAGGGGCGCCGCGACCTGCAAGGTGACATCACCGAGCGAGGCGAGCGAGTCCTCGACCACCGTCGCGGACGCCCGGTACGGGGTGAAGCCCTCGGCGGACACCGCGAGCCGGTACTCACCCGCCGGCACCGCCGTGACGAACGACCCGTAGGGGTCCGTGCCGCCGCTGACGATCTTGCGCCCCATGCTGTCGCTCACCGTCAACTCGGCGTGCGCCACGGGTTCGTTGACCGGGTCCAGCACTCTGCAGCTCAGCACTCCGGCACTCGGCGGCACCTGCACCGCCGCCAGGGGTCCCGTCCGTCGAACCCGCTTCGCGCGGCTTCCCAACAAGCGGCCGATCATCTGCGACACCCTCTGCACGACGCGAAACATCCCTTACCGAAGATGCATTCGATCACCGTTGAGGCTTTCCAGGCAACACGGAGCCACATCACATCAATGCGGCGCATGTGCGGGCACTGCACATGAGTGGCCCCGTTGTGGCCCGAATTAACGGCTCCGGTACGGGTTTCGCACAGCTGTCGCACAGCCGGATCGCCCTGCCCGACCGTCCCTCAACTCCCCGTCACCCGCAGGCCCTCCTCCCCCGTACCCGTGACCGCCAGCGCGCCGTCCCGGTCCGTCCGCAGCACCGCGGCGCCCTGGGCGCGCAGTGCCGCGAGCGTGCCGGGGGCTGGGTGGCCGTACATGTTGTCCGCGCCGCAGGAGACCAATGCCACTCGCGGGGCGGCCCGGCGCAGCAGCCCGGGGTCCTGGTGGGCCGAGCCGTGATGGGCCACCTTGAGCACGTCCACCTCCGCCAGCGCGGCGGCCGCCGGTGACCGGGCCAGCGCCCGCTGGGCGGGCGGTTCCAGGTCCCCGAGCAGGAGCAGCCGCAGGCCGGCCGTCCTGACCAGCAAAGTGACGCTGGCGTCGTTCGGCCCCTGCACACCGGGCCGCGGACTCGGCGTGGGCGGTGGCGGCCACACCACCTCCCAGGACAACGCCCCGGTCCGGCGCCGCTCCCCGGCGACCGCGGGCCGCACCGCGATGCCGCGGGCCGCCGCCTGCGCACGGACGAAGTCCACCTGGTCCGCCGGTTCCTCGAAGCCGGTCGTCTCGATGGCACCCACCGACCTACCCCGCAGCACACCGGGCAGACCCGCCACGTGGTCGGCGTGGAAGTGGGTCAGCACGACGAGCGGGACCTTGGTGATCCCGAGCGAGCGCAGACAGCGGTCGACGAGGACCGGATCGGGCCCGGCGTCCACCACCACGCCCGTGCCCGCGCCCGCCGCCAGCACCAGCGCGTCGCCCTGCCCGACGTCGCACATCACCAGCCGCCAGTCCGGCGGCGGCCAGCCCGTGACCACCCGGGTCAGCGGCGCGGGCCGCAGCACCGCGACCGCCAGCACCAGCACACAGACACCGCACCACCAGGGATGCCGGACCAGCCGCCGCCCCGCGAGCAGCGCACCGCCCGTGACCAGCGCGAGCAGCGCCGCCCCGGTCCAGCTCCCGGGCCAGTCCACCCCCGCCCCCGGCAGCGCCGCCCCGGTCCGGGCCACCCCGGCGAGCCAGCCGGCCGGCCAGCCCGCGCACCACGCCAGCGCCTCGGCCACCGGCAGTGCCACCGGAGCGGTCAGCAGCGCGCCGAAGCCCAGGACGGTGGCCGGCGCGACGGCGAACTCCGCCAGCAGGTTGCACGGCACCGCCACCAGGCTCACCCGCGCCGACAGCACCGTGACGACAGGCGCGCACACCGCCTGGGCGGCGGCAGCGGCGGCCAGCGCCTCGGCGAGCCGGGGCGGCACCCCTCGGCCGCGCAGGGCGGTGCTCCAGCGCGGTGCCAGCGTGAGCAGCGCGCCGGTGGCCAGCACCGAGAGCAGGAAGCCGTGACTCCGGGCCAGCCACGGGTCGTACAGCACCAGCAGCAGTACCGCCGTCGCGAGCGCCGGGATCAGGGATCTGCGGCGGCCGGTGGCCAGGGCGAGCAGCGCGACGCCCCCGCAGGCCGCGGCCCGCAGCACGCTCGGGTCCGGTCCGCACACGACGGTGAAGCCGAGGGCCAGCGCCGCGCCGAGCAGTGCCGTGGTCCGCAGCGGAACGCCGACGCGGGGTGCCAGTCCCCGGCGTTCGCTGCGCTGCGCCAGGCCGGGCGGGCCCAGCAGCAGGGCGAGCAGGATGGTGAAGTTGGCGCCGCTGACCGCCAGAGTGTGCGCGAGGTCGGTCTCCTTGAACGCCTCGTCCAGGTCCGGGGTGATCCGCGAGGTGTCGCCGACCACCAGGCCCGGCAGCAACGCCCGGGCGTCCGCCGGGAGATCGTCGGTGGCGGCCCGCAGCCCGGCGCGCAGCCGTCCGGCGACCCGCTGCGAACCCGACGGCCCGGCCAGCACGTCCGGCGCCGCCCCGCCCCGTACCCGCCACAGGGCGGCGATGCGGTCGCCGTCCACCGCCGCGGGCGCCGACCGGGCCGTGACCCGCACCCGCGTGGTGGGCAGCAGCCCGAGCCAGGGCGAGGCCCGGGCCCGGTCGGTGACCGTCCCCGGCCCAGCGGGAGCGCGGGCCGGCGTCCCCGCGGCCACGTCGACGATCATCCGTACCGGTGTCCGGGTCGCCACCGCCGTCCCGTCCGCCCGCCGCACCCGGCGGACGTCCGCGTCGACCAGCACGGCGGGCGGCGCCGCGTGGTTGCCCTGGACGCGGGGGCGGGTCAGGCGCGGGACCGAGGTCAGCTCCACGTCGGCGGTCACGGTGGCGTACCGCCGGGCCAGTTCCGGTACCGGGCCCCGGCGCGGGTCCGCGCCGTGCAGTCCGGCCGAGGCGGCGGACGCGGCGACGCAGAGCAGCAGCGCGGCCACCGCGGGCCGGTGTCTCCCCCGGGCTTCGCGGCGCGGCAGCAGCAGTATCCCGGCGACGACGGCACAGCCGGCCACCGCGCAGACCGTCCACCCGGCGGGCAGGTCCAGGAACAGGGCCGCCGCGGCCCAGGCCCCGAGGGCGGGCGGCACCAGGCGCAGGTCCGCCGGTCCCTCCTGCCGGGGACGGGCGGCGCCGAGCCGCTTCCCGGAGGCGGCGTGCACGGCCGCCCGGGTCGCCGGATACCCGTCCTGCCGGTCGTCCGCCGCGTGGACCGGCTCGGTCGGGCCCGTCATGGCCGTACGAGATCGCGCAGGTCGGCGAAGCGGCGCTCGCCGATGCCGTTGACCTCGCGCAGTTCGTCCACCGAGCGGAAACCGCCGTTCCGGGTCCGGTACTCGACGATGTGCCCGGCGAGAACGGGGCCGACCCCGGGCAGCGTGTCGAGCTGCTCGACGGTGGCCGTGTTGAGGGAGAGGGGAGCGGCGGGCGCCGCTCCCGATACCCCGCTGGCCGGGCCACTCCCGGCTCCGGCTCCGGTCCCGGTCCCGGTCCCGGTCCCGCCGACAGGGTTCGCTCCGACCATCGCGCCCTCGGGTGGTGGGCCCACGACGACCTGTTCGCCGTCCACCAGGAACCTCGCTCGGTTGAGCGCGTCGGTGTCGGTGCCGGGACGTACGCCGCCGGCCGCGCGCAGGGCGTCCGCCACCCGTGAACCCGGCGGCAGACGGTGGACACCGGGTTCACGGACCTTGCCGCTGACGTCCACCACGATCTCGGCGCCCGGCGCTCCGGTCGCCGCCGTGCCCGTCCCCGACGGCGCCCCGGTGGCCCCGGCCGCTCCCGCGGGCGCGCTGTCCCCGCCGTACGGCGTCGCCGCCGCCCGCACCACGTCGGGTGCGCGCACCGGCTGGGTCCGGCCGGTCCAGAAGTGCTGTGCCGCGAGGCCCGCGGCGGCGACGAGCACCACGGTCAGCGCCAGCGCACCGCGCCGCTCCAGCCCGCACCTGGTCTGGAGCCACAGCGGCAACCGCTCCCGCAGCGCCAGCCGGGCCCGCTCCCACCGGGAACCCACGTCACGGGCGGCCCCGACGCCCGCCGCCCCGGTGGCCGTGTCGGCCCCGAAGCCCGCGTCCCCCCGGGCACCCGCACCGCCCCCGACGTCCGCATCAGCCCGAACTCCCGCACCACCCCGGGAGTCCACGTCGCTCTCCGCCCTGCGCGCCCCGAGGCCGTCCGCAGGAGGCCCTGCCTCCCGCCGCCCGGGCGGTGCCTTTCCCGACTCCCGGTGCGGCACGCCGCCCCGTTCGCCGAACAGCGCCTCCGCCCGCTCCCGGAGTTCCTCCGCCGGGGCCCGGCGGACCTGGTGCCGTACCCGGCCCGGGTGCCGTACCCGGCCGCCGGCCTGCGCCCGTCGTCGGTGGCGGAAGCGGCCGTCGGAGGCGGGGAGGCGGCCCGGGCCGCTGGTCGGGGCCATTGCGCGAGAATGCGATCGAAGTGCCATGCGAAGAGGATCGGACGATCCGGCACACTCGCGCTGATCATGGTCGGTTCCTGTGGACCGCCGCCCCGCCTGTGGATATCTCCGTCACTCACACGAGTGACGTGCTCATCGGGAGGCAGGTCTCAGACAGACCGCACGCACACCTCACCGCGACGAGACGACAACCCCCAGCAGCCCGGGCCCCGTATGCGCCCCGATCACCGCCCCCACCTCACTGACATGCAGGTCGGCCAGGGCCGGCACCCGGACCCGCAGCCGGTCCGCCAGGGCCGCGGCACGGTCGTGGGCGGCGAGATGGTGGACGGCGATGTCGACCTCGGCGCCGCCCGCCCGGTCGGCGGCGATCTCCTCCAGGCGGGCGATGGCCCTGGAAGCCGTGCGCACCTTCTCCAGCGGCTCGATCCGGCCGCCGTCCAGCCGCAGCAGCGGCTTCACCGCCAGCGCCGACCCGAACAGCG
The DNA here is from genome assembly GCF_040639815.1 of Streptomyces sp. NPDC023723. Taxonomy (NCBI): domain Bacteria; kingdom Bacillati; phylum Actinomycetota; class Actinomycetes; order Kitasatosporales; family Streptomycetaceae; genus Streptomyces; species Streptomyces sp. NPDC023723. Next base: position 38,987 of record NZ_JBFAAP010000027.1, on the reverse strand, counting down.
CCTGCGCGGCCCCGATCCGGCCGCCGCGGCGCAGATAGTCCAGGGTGTCGACGTAGAAGTAGGCGGAGGTGCCCGCCGCCCGTTTCTCCGCCGCCGTGACGGCCTCGTCCACCGTGCCGCCGTTCTCCGCCGCCTCGGCCGCGGCGACCGCGCAGAAGCCCAGTGCCATCGCGATCATGCCGGTGTCCACGACCCGTACCGGGACGGGCGCCTCGCGGGCCGCGACCACCGCCGCGTCGTAGGTGCCCGAGAGCTCGGCGGACAGGTGCAGCGAGACGATGCCGGTGGCGCCGGAGCCGGCCGCCGCGCGGTAGGTCTCGGCGAACATCTGCGGACTGGGGCGGGAGGTCGTGACCGGCCGTCGCTTCTGCAACGCCTGGGCCAGCGATCGGGTCGAGATCTCGGTGCCCTCTTCCAGCGCCCGGTCGCCCAGCACCACGGTCAGGGGCACCGCGGTGATGCCGTGCCGCTGCATCGTCCGGGGCGGCAGGTAGGCCGTTGAATCGGTGACGATCGCGACATGGCGGGACATGAGCTGGAGGTTACCTGCCGTAGCGCCCATACGGCAGTCCGGCCCCGGTCACCGGCACCGCACCCGCACGTACACCCGCCCCCGCACCCGGGCCCGCCCCCGGGCCCTTGGTCATTCGCATCCGCACGATCAGGTCGTGCTCTCCGGCCGCGGCTTCTTCTGCCAGGGATACGCCGGGCGCGGCCCGGTCGGATCGAGCGCCGGGCGGGCCGGGCGCGCCGAATCCTCGGCGGAGGCCGGCCGCCCGGTCCGCCGCGGGCCGGCCTCGTCGGCGCCGGCAGCAGCAGCCGGGGCCTCGGGCCACGGAGCCGACGGTGCCGCGGGCTCCGTCCGGGTCCAGTGCCGCAGGGCCCCCGCCTCCACGTCGATCTGCGCGCTCAGCGAGTCCAGGTCGTCGTCGGCGAACCGGCGGGCCCGGTCGCGGGCCGCCCAGCGCAGCGAGTCGGCCGCCTGTGTGATGCGCCCGGTGCGCTCGCGCAGCCCGGGGAGGCGCTGGGCGAGGGTGGCCCGGTCGGGCTCGGTCTCCAGCCGGCGCAGCTCCCCGTCGAGCTCGTGGCCGTGCGCGCTGAGCCGCTCGAACAGGCCCAGGGACTCCTTGAGGGACTCGTCGTCGGCCACGCCCGCGTGCAGCGCGTCCTGCGTGGCCCGCATGGACGTGCGCAGCGACAGCCGCAGCCGGGCGACCTCACCGGCCGAGCCCGGCTGGACCAGGGACTTGGCGCGCAGCGTGTGCTCCTCCACCGTGCGCCGCGCCTGGGTGATGCCGCGGTCCACACCGCGCTTGGCGGCACCTACCGCCTTCACCGTGGCGTAGGCGCCAAGGACGATCACGAGCACGAAGAGCAGGGCGACGACTGCGATCACTGCTTCCAAGATCTCCTCCTCGGGCCCCGCGGGCGCGGCCCGGCTCGCACCGCGCCACTCTTCAACGGTAAACGCCACGGGCAGGTTCGGAGTTCCAGAAAAACCCCGAACCTGCCCGTAGGGGACCGCCCCTATGCCGTGGCCGTCACCCGGCGTCGCTCACGCCGGCACGATGTTGACCAGCTTGGGCGCCCGCACGACGACCTTGCGGATCCCGGCGCCGTCCAGCGCCGCCACCACCTTCTCGTCGGCCAGCGCCACCTTCTCCAGGTCCGCCTCGGAGATGTCCGGGGCGACCTCCAGCCGCGCCTTGACCTTGCCCTTGACCTGGACGACGCAGGTCACCGTCTCGTCGACCACGTACGCCGGATCGGCCACCGGGAAGTCCTGGTGCACCACCGAGTCCGAGTGCCCCAGCTTGCGCCACAGTTCCTCGGCGACGTGCGGGGCCAGCGGCGCGATCATCAGCACCAGGGCCTCGGCGACCGGCCGCGCGAGCGGGCCGCCCACCTTGGTCAGGTGGTTGTTCAGCTCGGTGACCTTGGCGATGGCGGTGTTGAAGCGCATGCCCGCCAGGTCGCCGCGCACCCCGTCGATCGCCTTGTGCAGCGCCCGCAGCGTGTCCACGTCCGGCTCGGCGTCGACGACCGTCACCGCGCCGCTCGTCTCGTCCACGATGTTCCGCCACAGCCGCTGGAGCAGCCGGAACTGGCCGACCACCGCGCGGGTGTCCCACGGCCGGGACACGTCCAGCGGGCCCATCGCCATCTCGTACAGGCGCAGGGTGTCGGCGCCGTACTCGGCGCAGATCTCGTCGGGCGTGACCGCGTTCTTCAGCGACTTGCCCATCTTGCCCAGCAGCCGCGACACCTTCTCGCCCCGGTAGAAGTAGGCGCCGTCGCGCTCCTCCACCTCGGCGGCCGGTACGGCGATCCCGCGCGCGTCCCGGTAGACGTACGCCTGGATCATGCCCTGGTTGAACAGCTTGTGGAACGGCTCGGACGAGGAGATGTGCCCCAGGTCGAACAGCACCTTGGACCAGAAACGGGCGTACAGCAGGTGCAGCACGGCGTGCTCGGCGCCGCCGACGTACAGGTCGACGCCGCCGTGCGGCTGCCCCTCGCGCGGGCCCATCCAGTACCGCTCGATCTCCGGGTCGACCAGTTGCCCGGAGTTGTGCGGGTCCAGGTAGCGCAGCTCGTACCAGCAGGAACCGGCCCAGTTGGGCATGGTGTTGGTCTCGCGCCGGTAGCTGCGCGGGCCACGGCCGTCGCCCAGGTCCAGGGTGACGTGGACCCAGTCCTCGTTGCGGGACAGCGGCGTCTCCGGCCGGGTGTCGGCGTCGTCCGGGTCGAAGGTGCGCGGGGAGTAGTCCTCGACCTCGGGCAGTTCCAGCGGCAGCATCGACTCGGGCAGCGGGTGAGCGATGCCGTCCTCGTCGTAGACGATCGGGAAGGGCTCGCCCCAGTAGCGCTGGCGGCTGAACAGCCAGTCGCGCAGCCGGAAGTTGACGGTGCCCTCGCCGATGCCCCGCCCGGTCAGCCACTCGGTGATCCGCGCCTTGGCGTCCACCACGCCCAGGCCGTCCAGGGAGACGTCCGCACCGGTCGAGTTCACGATCTCGGCGTCGTACGAGGCGAAGGCGTCGTCCCACGTCGAGGTGTCGGTGGAGCGGCCGTCGGAGGGCGCGACGACACAGCGCATCGGCAGCTCGAAGGCGCGCGCGAAGGCGAAGTCACGGGTGTCGTGCGCCGGTACGGCCATGATCGCGCCGGTGCCGTAGCCCATCAGGACGTAGTCGGCGATGAAGACGGGGATCTGCTCGCCGTTGACCGGGTTGGTGGCGTACGCGCCGGTGAAGACGCCGGTCTTGTCCTTGGCCTCGGCCTGGCGCTCCACGTCGGACTTGGCGGCGGCCTGCGCGCGGTAGGCGGCGACCGCCTCGGCCGGGGTGGCGTGGCCGCCGGTCCACACCTCGTGGGTGCCCTGCGGCCAGGCGGCCGGCGTGACCTTCTCCACCAGGGGGTGTTCCGGCGCCAGCACCATGTAGGTGGCGCCGAACAGGGTGTCCTGGCGGGTGGTGAAGACGGTGATGTGCTCGCCGTCGACGGGGAAGTCGACGCGGGCGCCCTCGGAACGGCCGATCCAGTTGCGCTGCTGCAGCTTGATGGCCTCGGGCCAGTCCAGCTCCTCCAGGTCGTCCAGCAGCCGGTCCGCGTAGGCGGTGATGCGCATGTTCCACTGGCGCAGCTTGGACTTGAAGACCGGGAAGTTGCCGCGCTCGGAGCGGCCGTCGGCGGTGACCTCCTCGTTGGCCAGCACCGTGCCCAGGCCGGGGCACCAGTTGACCGGCGCGTCGGAGGCGTAGGCCAGCCGGTACTCACCCAGGACGTCGGCGCGCTCGGCGGCGGTCAGTTCGCGCCAGGCGCGTCCCCCGGGCACCTCGCGCGCGCCGGACTCGAAGGCGGCGACCAGTTCGTCGATCGGCCGGGCCCGGCCCGCCTCCTCGTCGTACCAGGAGTTGAAGATCTTCAGGAAGATCCACTGGGTCCACTTGTAGTAGTCCGGGTCGATCGTGGCGAACGACCGGCGCTTGTCGTGGCCCAGGCCCAGCCGGCGCAGCTGGACCCGCATGTTCTCCATGTTGGCCTCGGTGGACACGCGCGGGTGCGTGCCGGTCTGCACCGCGTACTGCTCGGCGGGCAGGCCGAAGGCGTCGAAGCCCAGGGTGTGCAGGACGTTGTGGCCGGTCATCCGCTGGAAGCGGGCGAAGACGTCGGTGGCGATGTACCCCAGCGGGTGGCCGACGTGCAGGCCCGCACCGGACGGGTACGGGAACATGTCCATGATGAACTTCTTGGGCCGGTCCACCACGGCCGGGTCGCCCGCCAGGTCACCCGTCGGGTTGGGGGCGGCGTAGGTGCCCGCGACGTCCCAGAAGTCCTGCCAGCGTGCCTCGATCTCGGCCGCCAGGGCAGCCGTGTAGCGGTGCGGCGCCACCACCTCGGCGGTGGCGGCGGGGTTCGTCTCGCTCATGATCCTCAAAGCTCCATCGATCGTCTTCGCCCACGGCTGCGGTTCTCATTCGGGACAGAAATGAAAAAGCCCCTCGCACAGGAGGGGACGCCGCGCCGATTCCGACCTCTCCGGAGCACCGGCGGTCGGTACTGATCAGCGCGGCTCGCTAAGCAGAAGGCGTACGGCACGCATGGCGTCAGGGTACCGCAGTCCCCGATCGGGCCGCGACGGGCTTCCGGGCCCGGACACCGGCCCAGGTTTACTTCGCGTAACAGCCACTAAGGGGCATCACAACGAGCGCACAGCCATTTGGTAACGACGCAATAACTCAAACCTGGTACTCACAGGTATGGCGCCACTTAGAGTGCGGCACCGGGACCGCTTCCCCGAACCGCTCGGAGTGCCCCCATGAACCCATCCCTCGCCGCCACGGCGGACGACTCGTTCGCGGAGTTCCTCGATTTCGGCGCCGGCGTCCTGGCGCTGGTCTGTCTCAGTTGCTCGGTGATCTGGGGTCTGGTCGCCCAGGACCGGATCCTGCTCGTGGCCCGCCAGCGCATCCTGGCCCAGGCGGTGCACCGCGGTACCGCCGTCGCCTCGATCGTCTTCCTGCTGGTGCACGTCGGGGTCAAACTGGCGCTGGCGCACACCACCTGGGTCGCCGCGGTGATCCCGTTCGGCCTGCTCCTCACCGACGACGAGCAGTTCGGCGGCCGGGCCTTCCTCATCGGCCTGGGCACCCTGGCCGGACTGCTCATGATCTTCGTGGGCGTCACCGGTGCCCTGCGCAACCGCTTCGCCTCCCCCGCCCCGGTCGCCGCCCGCTGGCGGGCCATGCACATGCTGGCCTACCCGGCCTGGAGCGCGGCCCTGCTGCACGGCCTGTACGCGGGCCGCGCCGCCAAGCCGGTCTTCCTGGTCCTGTACGGCCTGTCCCTGGCCGGGGTCATGGCGGCGCTCGCGCTGCGCGCCGCCCCGGGCCCGGTCAAGCGCCGGATCGCCGACCGCGTCGCGGCCCTCCTCGACCAGGGGGGCCGCCGGGCGGAGCGCGCGGAACCGGCCCAGGACGGCGCCCGCGCGGCGTCCGACGCCACCGCCACCGCCACCCTGCCGGGCTACGAGACGGCGGGCGTCCCCCGGCAGCGCACGGCCGCCCACCCGCAGTCGTACGAAGCCGCCGCCGGGCCGTACGCACCCGCTGCCGCACCGTACGAAGCCGCCGCCGGGCCCTACGAGTCCGCGTCCGCCGCCGCCCGGGAGCCCGCGAACGGGTTCGCCGCCGCCTACCGCGCGGTCTCCACCCCGCAGCGCGACTGGCAGCAGCCCGCCGCGGCGCCCGCCGGTGCGATGCCCCCGGGCGGCTGGCCGGTCCCGTCCCCGCCGCCGGTCGGCGAGGCCCCGCCGTCGGCGTACGACCCGCTGACCGACACCGGACACACCATCCCGGCCTACGGCAATCCGGACCCCTACGGCTACCGGTCGAGTGACGTGTACGACACCGGTGAGACGAACACCGTGCCCGGCCCGTACTACCCGGATGACACGTACACGAGCGGTCCCGCCCCCGAACCGGCACCCGGCGCGTCCTACGACTTCGACGCACCGGGGCCGGGTGAACCCTGGAACACGCCTTCCGGAGGCATCTAGTGAACGAGGCCCTGCCCGACGTCCCCGAAGTCCGCGTCGTCGGGCTTCCGCAGCTCACGTCGGGCTTCGACCTTGTCGAACGTCTGGATCTGCCCATGCACCTGAAGGTGCACGGTCCGCTTGAACCGCTTGGCGGTGAACAGCTCGCCAAACTCGCCGAGGCGATCAATCTCCGGGGCCGCGGCGGCGCCGGCTTCCCCTTCCACAAGAAACTGCGCTCGGTCGCCGAGGCGGCGATCAAGCGCGGCGTCCGCCCGGTCGTCGTCGTCAACGGCAGCGAGGACGAACCGGCCTGCCGCAAGGACACCGTCCTCATCAACCGGGCCCCGCACCTGATCCTGGACGGCGCGCTGCTGTGCGCCGAGGCGATGGGCGCGCGCACCCTGGTCATCGGCGTCACCCGGGAGTCCACCCAGCGCTCCATGGAGGCCGCGCTCGCCGAACGCGGCCTCAGCAACGGCCGCCGCTCCGCCCTCCGTGCCCGCGTGCAGCGCAATCCGGTGCGGATGGTCACCGGCGCCGCCGCCTCACTGATCCGCTCCATCGACGGCGGCCCGGCGATCCCGCCCGGCCGCAAGGTCAGCGCGTCGAAGAGCGGGGTGGGCGGCGCCCCGACGCTCCTGTCGAACGCCGAGACCTTCGCCCAGCTCGCCATCGCCGCCCGCATCGGCCCGGAGCGCTACGGCAACACAGGCCTGTACGACGAGCCGGGCACCGTGATGCTCACCGTCTCCGGCGCGGTCGCCCGCCCCATGGTGATCGAGGTCCCCACGGGCGTACCGCTGCGCTACGTCCTCCAGTTGGCCGGCGCCCCGCCGGTCCTCCAGGGGGTGCTGACCGGCGGCTACCACGGCAAGTGGATCGACTCGGCCACCGTCGACGAGGCGATCGTCTCCCGCAACTCGCTGGACGCGGTGGGCGGTTCGCTCGGCGCCGGCGCCATCCTGCCGATCGGTCAGGAGACGTGCCCGCTGGGCGAGTCGCTCCGGGTGGCGCAGTGGCTGGCGGAGGAGAGCGCGGGCCAGTGCGGCCCCTGCTACCTCGGGCTGCCGGCCGCCGCGCGCGGCCTGGCGGACATCCTGAACGGCGGCGGTCCGGCCGCCCTGGAGGCGCTCAAGCAGGTCGCGAAGAACGTCAAGCGGCGCGGCGCGTGTTCGCACCCGGACGGCTCGGCGATGTTCCTGGAGTCGACCGTCAAGGCGTTCACCGACGACCTGGCCGCCCATGTCCTCGGCAACGGCTGCGGACGGCCGGTGGAGGGCGTCCTGCCGCTCTTCGAGGGGGGCCGGGCCCCGACCGGCATCCCGGGCGGCGGCGCGTCCGAGGAGACCGGCCCCAGCCGCCAGAAGATCTACGTCGACTGGACGCTGTGCCGGGGCCACGGGCTGTGCGCGGACATCCTGCCGGAGGTCTTCCAGCTCGGCGCCGACGGTTTCCCGACCGTGGCGCAGGCGGCGGTGCCGCGCTACGCGGAGGCCAAGGCGCTGCGCGCGGTGCGCCGCTGTCCGGCGCTCGCGCTGCGCATCGAGGAGGACACCCGCACCCAGGCGCCCGCCCGGGCCAACCTGCCGGTGCTCTCGCAGGGCCGCGGCCGCCGCGCGCTCGGCCGCTGAGAGGAACCGACGACGAACAAACCCCCCGGATCACCGATCCGGGGGGTTTCCCTGTGATTGTGGAGCTAAGGAGAATTGAACTCCTGACCTCCTGCATGCCATGCAGGCGCTCTACCAACTGAGCTATAGCCCCGCGCTTTACCGCTTCGCTCCGCCGGGTTTCCCTGGCGGCGACGCCAACATTACACGGTCACCCGGGCCCAACACCAAATCGTTCCCGCCCTGCCCGAAGTGCCCGTTTCGCCCGTCATGCGGTCACGAAGGAGTGGAACCGCTTGAGCGTGCAGTGCTCCTCCAGCAGGCGCCCGTAGATCGGCTCGCCCTCGAGTTCGCGGTACGTCTCGATGGGGTCGCCTTTTATGATCAGCGCCCGCGCGCACTCCTCGCACCAGTACTGGTACTCCGGGTTGACCGGTTCCATGTCGCGGACGATCGGGGTGCCGCTGCCGCACCAGTCGCACTTCCGCCTGTGTGCCCCCATCGATCAGCTCCAGCTGCGGTCGCGGACCGTGCACACGTACGCGACGCCGCCGCCGTCCCCGAGGATGCTCGCAGGCATCGGTACTCCCTCCCGTCGGGCCGCGCCCCCTACCGGCCGTTTGATTCTGCCACGCCCGGACCGACACGGTCAGCGACGCCTCAGTACCAGTACGGACACGGTGACCGGCGCGGATCTCCACGGAGCTATACGTCCGACGGGCCCTGGACGCTCAAGCGGGGGAACGAAAAATCCCGCCCCTCAAGGGGACGGGATTCATCGTGATCCTTGCGTGCGATCCTTCTGTGGAGCTAAGGAGAATTGAACTCCTGACCTCCTGCATGCCATGCAGGCGCTCTACCAACTGAGCTATAGCCCCCGGGCCGGTGTTCTTCCCGCTCGGCGGGGCGAACAAGAAGAACTTTAGCCTGCGACCTGCCGGAAAGTGAAATCCGGGCCCGCGCGCGGCTCGGTCCTCGGCTCGATCCTCGGCTCGGTCGCCGGCTCAGTCGTCGTCGCCGAGCACCGGCTCCGGCAGACTGCCGGCGTTGTGCTCCAGCAGCCGCCAGCCGCGGGCGCCCTCGCCGAGCACGGACCAGCAGCAGTTGGTCAGGCCGCCCAGGGCCTCCCAGCTGTGCGCGTCCAGGCCGAGGAGGCGGCCGATGGTGGTGCGGATCGTGCCGCCGTGGCTGACCACGACGAGGGTGCCGGCCGCGGGCAGCTTGTCGGCGTACCGCAGCACCACGGGGGCGGCGCGGTCGGCGACCTCGGTCTCCAGTTCGCCGCCGCCGCGGCGCACCGGTTCGCCGCGCTTCCACGCCGCGTACTCCGCGCCGTACCGGGCGATGATCTCCTCGTGCGTCAGTCCCTGCCAGGCACCCGCGTACGTCTCGCGCAGGCCCTCGTCGTGGGCGACCTCCAGGCCGGTCAGCGCGGCCAGTTCGGCGGCCGTGGCGGCGGCCCGCCGCAGGTCCGAGGCGACGATCGCGTCGGGCCTCAGGCCGGCCAGCAGCCGGGCAGCCCGGCGGGCCTGGGCGACGCCGGTCGCGGTCAGCTCGACGTCCGTGGTGCCCTGGAAGCGGCGCTCCACGTTCCACGACGTCTGGCCGTGCCGCCACAGGATGACGCGGCGGCCCCGGCCGGGCCCGGCCGGCACCTCGTCCGTGGAGGTCATCGCCGCTCCCCGCCCGGCTCGGCGTCCTCCTCGGCGGCCCTGGCCCGGGCGTGCTCCTCGGCCTTGCCCCGGGTCGCCTTCGCGTCGGCGGGCAGTTCCAGCTCGGGGCAGTCCTTCCACAGCCGCTCCAGGGCGTAGAAGACCCGCTCCTCGCTGTGCTGGACGTGCACGACGATGTCGACGTAGTCGAGCAGGACCCAGCGGGCCTCGCGGTCGCCCTCGCGGCGCACCGGCTTGGCGCCGAGCTCCTTGCTGAGGCGTTCCTCGATCTCGTCGACGATCGACTTGACCTGTCGGTCGTTGGGGGCGGAGGCCAGCAGGAAGGCGTCCGTGATGGACAGCACGTCACTGACGTCATAGGCGATGACGTCGTGCGCCAGCTTGTCGGCGGCCGCCTGGGCGGCGGTGTTGATGAGCTCCAGGGAGCGGTCGGTCGCGGTCACTACCAGGCTTTCGGTCGGCGGTCGTTTGACCCCAAGGGTCTCACGACCGCCGACCGCGCCCCCGTGCGCTCACCGTCCGGTCACGACGCGGGCTCGTAGTCCTGGCCGAGGATCACCGACACCCGCGCGTTGCCCGACACCTCGCCCTTGGCGACCGCGTCGGTGGACAGGCCGAGGGTCTTGGCGACCTCGGTGGCGTTCTCCTTGTCGGCGGCGTCCGCGTAGCGCACCTGCGAGGTGGCCTGGGCGGTGGCGGCGGTGCCGCCCTCCACGAAGGTGAAGCCGCCGTTGACCAGGGTGACCCGGACCTTGGCGGTGTTGTCCTTGTCGCCGCTGGCGTTCTGCACGGAGACACTGACCGCCGCGCCCTCGTCGGGGCTCTTGGCGGTGCCGCCGAGCACGTCCTTGACGACACCGGAGCTGTCCTCGGCGCTGAGCGTGCCGTCGTCCTGGACGGGCAGCAGGGCCGTCTTGTGGTCGCCGCCCTTGGCGAGGTCGGCGAGCGAGGCGAGGAAGGAACCGAGGTCCTCGTCGGTCAGCGGCGGGTCGAGGATCATCCCCAGCGTCTGCACCGTGGTCGTCGCCGCCTGCGCGTCGGACGACAGCTTGCGCAGCACCCCGTGCATGACCTGCCCGAACCGCTCCAGCTGGGCGGACTGCGCCTCCCCGGACGCCTGGTAGGTGGCGTAGGCGACGGCCATCTTGCCGCTGAGGGTCTGCCCCTCGCCCTGGTGGACCAGGACAGCGGCGTCCTTGGCGTCCTTGGCGTCCGGGTCGGGTACGTCGGTGTCCGCGTCGACCTCGATGTTGCCGACCAGGTCGACGAGGTTCTGCAGGTAGGGGGTGTCCAGCCGCCAGGTGCCCTCGATGTCGGTGCCGAGCACGGAGTCCAGCGCGTCCTGGGTGGCGTCGGGGCCGTCGTCGTCGACCGACTTGGCCAGCGTGGTGACGGAGCCGTCGTCGCCGGTCAGCGCCAGCGAGTTGGGCAGCAGCACGGTGGTGGCCGTCTTGGTGGTGGTGTTGTTCACGAGCAGCGCCGTGGAGGTGGAGCCGCCGTCCGTGTCGTGCAGGTGCAGGGCGATGACGTCGCGCTCCTGGGCGCCCGCCGCCGTCGTACCGCCGTTCTTGGCGTCCGACGAGGACAGGCCGGGGAGCTTTCCGGCGTACCAGAGGTAGCCGATGCCGCCCACCGCGACGAGGGCGAGGACGACCACGAGGGCGACGGTACGCGCGCGTGCCCGGCGCCGGGCCTCCTCGCGGCGCTCGGTGCGGTTCTCCGTGAACTGCATCCAGTCGATGACGTCCTCGGAGTCGCCGTCCGGCTCCTCGACGAAGGCGAACTGCTCGGTGCGGTACTCCGGTTCCGCCGGGCCGGCGCCGTCCGGCTCCTCGCGCGGGCCCGCCTGCTGCGGGATGCGGGCGGTCTGCTGGACGGCCTGCGGCTGCCCGCCGGTGGCAGCGGCGTAGGGGTCGTAGGCGCTCTGCGGGGGGACGGGGGCCTGCTGACCCGTGTCGTAGGTGTCGTAGGAGTTCGGCGGGGGAACGGGGGCCTGCCGACCCGTGTCGTAGCCGTTGCCGTTGCCGTTGCCGTAGGGGTCGTACGGGGCGGCGGGCTGCTGCTGCCCGGCGGTGCCGTACGGGTCGTAGCCGTACCCCTGCTGCGGCTGCTGCGCGTACGGGTCGTACGTCTGCTGCGGTGCCGGGGCCTGGCGGTAGACCGGCCGGCCGTACTCGTCGTAGCCGACGACTTCGTACGGGCCGTCCTGGCCGCCGCCCTGTCCCGCGTCGTATCGGTCGTTCACCGGTGCCCCTCTCGGCTCACTCGCCGCGGTACAGCTGACGCTTGTCGATGTAGCGCACGACTCCGTCGGGCACCAGATACCAGACCGGATCGCCCTTGCCGACCCGCGCCCGGCAGTCCGTGGACGAGATGGCGAGGGCGGGGACCTCGATCAGGGAGACGCCGCCCTTGGGCAGGCCCGCGTCGGTCAGGGTGTGGCCGGGGCGGGTGACGCCGATGAAGTGCGCCAGGGAGAAGAGTTCCTCGCTGTCGCGCCAGGTGAGGATCTGGGCGAGGGCGTCGGCGCCGGTGATGAAGAACAGGTCGGTGTCCGGGTTGAGCGAGCTCAGGTCGCGCAGGGTGTCCACGGTGTACGTGGGACCGCCGCGGTCGATGTCGATGCGGCTCACCGAGAACTGCGGGTTCTCGACGGTGGCGATGACCGTCATCAGGTACCGGTCCTCGGCGGCGGAGACCGCGCGGTGGCTCTTCTGCCAGGGCTGCCCGGTGGGCACGAACACCACCTCGTCGAGGTGGAACTGCGTGGCGACCTCACTGGCCGCGACGAGGTGCCCGTGGTGGATCGGGTCGAAGGTGCCGCCCATGACGCCGAGCCGCCGTCTGCCCGGTGTCGACGGGCCGTTGCCGGGCCCCGGGCGGTGCGGTGTGCCGCTTGGCGTGCCGCTCTCCGGGCCGTTCACCGGACCGGTAGGCATGTCCTGCTCTCCCATGCGTGCAGACCCTACCGGCCCCGGCGGCACGCCTCGGCCGCCAGTTCCCCCGGGACGCCGCTCAGCGGTCCCGGTTGAAGCGCGTGGTGATCCACAGCAGCAGCAGCAGGATGACGAAGGCGCCGATGCCGGTGACGTAGGGGCTGAGGCTCTCGTGGTTGCCGCCGTGCTCCTCGCCCTCGGCGGCAAGGGTGACCAACTGGGCAGCGGTGCTGTTGAAGCTCATCTTCGGCAGGACCTATCGCGTGTGGGCGGGATAAAGACGTGCACTCATCGTATGCGGGCACCCCGCGCGCGATCACGCCGACTCCGCCGTTGGAGAGGGTCCGGGCCGCCCGGGGGAACCTTCCGGCCGCCTCAGTCGTCCTTCGATTTGTAGCCGCGCAGCAGGAACCACGCGGTGAGCACACAGCCCAGCACCATCACGATCAGCACGATCTGGAGCAGGTGGCTCGACCCGGGCTGCTCGGCGGCGGCCCCGGCGAGCTGGGCGGGGTGGGGGACATGCTCCATGACACGGACTCCTTCGGTGTACTGCCCGTCCACGGTATCTCCGCCTAGGCTGGGCTCTGCTTCGGGGGCACAAAGGACCGCACAAGGGTTCGCAAAGGTCACTAGGACGTACCTGGGGGAAGACATGACCGACGGCCACCAGAGCAACGGGCACGAGCGGGTGCCCGGCAGGTCACGCAGGCGGTTCCCGGGGATCTCCTCGCGCGCGTACGAGCATCCGGCCGACCGCAGCGCCCTGGTGGCGCTGCGCAGGCTGAGCGGGTTCGACACGGTGTTCAAGGCGCTCAGCGGGCTGCTGCCGGAGCGGAGCCTCAGGCTGCTGTTCCTGTCCGACTCGGTGCGCGTCTCGGACCGGCAGTTCGCCCATCTGAACGACATGCTGCGGGACGCCTGCTACATCCTGGACCTGGCGAAGGTCCCCCCGATGTACGTCAACCAGGACCCGACGCCGAACGCGATGTGCATCGGCCTGGACGAGCCGATCATCGTGGTCACCACGGGGCTGGTCGAGCTGCTCGACGAGGAGGAGATGCGGGCGGTGGTCGGCCACGAGGTCGGGCACGCGCTGTCCGGGCACTCGGTCTACCGGACCATCCTGCTGTTCCTGACCTCGCTGGCCGTCCGGGTCGCCTGGATCCCGCTGGGCAACCTGGCGATCATGGCGATCGTGACCGCGCTGCGCGAGTGGTTCCGCAAGTCGGAGCTGTCCGCCGACCGCGCGGGGCTGCTGGTGGGGCAGGACCTCACGGCGTCGATGCGCGGCCTGATGAAGATCGCGGGCGGCAACCACCTGCACGAGATGAACGTGGACGCGTTCCTGGAGCAGGCCGAGGAGTACGAGGCCGGCGGCGACCTGCGCGACTCGGTCCTGAAGATCATGAACGTGCTGCCGCGGTCCCACCCCTTCACCACCGTGCGCGCCGCCGAGCTGAAGAAGTGGGCGGCGTCCCGGGACTACCAGCGGATCATGGACGGCCACTACCCGCGGCGCGACGAGGACAAGGACGCCTCGGTACGTGACTCCTGGCGGGAGTCGGCGTCCAGCTACGCCACGCATGTGCGCACCTCCAAGGACCCGCTGATGAAGCTGGTCAACGACATCGCGGGCGGCGCCGGGGACCTCGGCGGCCGGGTGCGGCGGGGCTTCGGCGGATTCGGCACCGCGCAGCCGGGGCCGGCCAAGGGCGCCGAGGGCTCCGGGGACTCCGGCGGCCCCGGTGACCCGGAGGGCCCGGAGGACTCCTCGGGCGGATCGCCGGACGGCCCGCACGAGCCGCGCGCCTGACCGGGGCCCCGCGGCCGGCCGGACCGACCGTCGGACCGGTCGGACCGGCCGGTCACGCCTTCGGCTGTGCGCTCTCGGCCAGGGTGCCGCACAGGGCCGTGGCGTCGCTCGTGGCGTACGGGTCGGTGCCGGCCGGGCCGCCCTCCTTGGCGGTCTGTCCGGCGAGCAGCGGGCGCAGGTACCCGGCCGAGTCCTCGGCGCAGGACAGCGGTCCGGCCTGGACCGAGGTGAGGGTGAGCCGGGCCTGGTGCAGCCGCAGGTCGTCCCGGTCGAAGCGGAAGCGCAGCTCGCGCCGGACGGTGAACAGCGACACCTCGGCGCGGCTGTCGCCGGTGGGCCGCAGCGGGTAGACGACGGTGTGGGTGGCGACGACCTCCAGGGTGGCGGAGTCGCTCTCCTGGGCCCGCAGGGAGCCCCGGATCCGGATCTCGGTGCCGGCCAGCTCCACCCGGGCCGGGTCGAAGCGGATCAGCCATCCGGTGGCCGCGTGCCGGCCGTCGGCGGCGGGCTCGGCGATGCTCTGGTCGAACTGGCCGGTCTGGTCGGGGTCGAGCAGTATCCGCACCGAGCGGGTATCGCCGCCGACCAGCACCGCGGGATCGAGCGCCGAGCGTACGACGTACTCCTTGGCGGTGAGCAGGGCGTTCCTGACCTGCTCGTCGGCGAAGTGGGCGGTGCTGCGGTAGGGCGGCAGGGGGACGCCCGCGGCGCCGGCCCGGAACTGCGCGGCGGGGCTGTGCGCGAACAACTGCCCGGCGTCGGTGCCGCCGGGTACTTTGCCGCGCGGGGCGAGCGGGACGACGGTCATCCGCACCTGCTCGGCGGGCTGCCGCGCGGCCGGGCTCTGGTAGGGGTGGCGGACGCCCATGTAGACGGCGGTGCCGAAGGCGACGGCGATCAGCACGACCAGGATCAGGGCCTGCCGGGACAGTCCGCCGCGGCGCAGCGGCGGGCGGCGGCGCACGGCGGGCGCGTGGTCGGCGATGCGTTCCTGGGCGGAGAATTCCTGGAGGTGGGCAGCGCGGACGAACGATTCGTCGAAGACGACGGACCGGTATTCGTCGTCGCCGCCTCCGGGGGCGCCCTCGGGTGTCCCCTCAGGCGGGTCTGAAGGCCCTCCCATATCTTCAGAGTAGGTCTCCGGGAGCCCAGGTAAACGCGCTGGTACACGACAAGTTCGGACAGCTTCGCGCCGAGCCGGTCGGGGCGGGCGCGGGCGCCGCTCAGGGGCTGCGCGGGATCACCGGGACGGCGGGCTGGGAGTAGTCGGCGGAGGCCGAGGGGGTGGCGGCGCCGCTCTGCTCGGGGCCGGTGGAGGCGGGCGGCGGTCCCTGGTCCCGGTCGCGGTCCGCGGAGGCGCCCCGGTAGACGGCGGAGAAGGCCAGCGCGACCATGCCGATGCCCATCACCAGGGCGAGCATCCAGGCGACCGGGCGGTGCCAGCGGACCTGCTTGCCGTAGCTCGCGGGGGCGCCGTACGGGCGGTCCAGGGGGTCGGCGTCGTAGTCCGGGTCGTCGTAGTCGGGGTCGGCCGGGTCGTGGCCGAGTTCGCCGTATCCGTCGTCGTAGCGCTCGCCCCTGGTGCGGGCGCGGCGGGCGGCCTCGGCCTCGGAGGCCTCCGCTCTGGCCTGGGCCGCGGCCAGCAGCCGTTCGACCGCGGTCGGCTCGTGCACCCGCGCCGCCCGGACGAAGTCCTCGTCGAAGACCACGGAGGCGAACTCTTCGTCCGACACCCCGCGGTCGTGGTCGTCGTCGGGCTCCCAGCCGTCAGGGAACGGCGTGCCCCCCACGTTCTCCGGCACCGTTCCAGAGTAGACCTGGGGGGTCATTTTGGGCAGACGGTGTGGAAAACCATCCGGTGGCTGAGACGGGCGCGGGGCGCTCCGCGAGGGGCGTGCACCCGTCCGCGCGCCGGGTGCCGGTTCAGCGCCGTACGTGTCCGTCGCCGGTGACGATGTACTTGGTGCTGGTCAGTTCCGGCAGGCCCATCGGGCCGCGGGCGTGCAGCTTCTGGGTGGAGATGCCGATCTCGGCGCCGAAGCCGAACTGGCCGCCGTCGGTGAAGCGGGTGGAGGCGTTCACGGCGACGGTGGTGGAGTCGACCAGTTGGGTGAAGCGGCGGGCGGCCTGCTGCGAGGTGGTCACGATCGCCTCGGTGTGGCCGGAGGTCCACAGCCGGATGTGCTCGACGGCCGTGTCGAGGGAGTCGACGACGGCGGCGGCGATGTCGTGGGAGAGGTACTCGGTCTCCCAGTCCTCCGGCGTGGCCTCGACGATCGTCGCCCGGGCGTCCTTGGCGTACGCCATCACCCGTTCGTCGGCGTGCACGGTGACGCCGGCGTCGGCGAGGGCGTCCAGGGCGCGGGGCAGGAAGTCGGCGGCGATGTCCTGGTGCACCAGGAGGGTCTCGGCGGCGTTGCAGACGCCGACCCGCTGGGCCTTGGAGTTGACCAGGATGTCGACGGCCATGTCGAGGTCGGCGGCGGCGTCGACGTAGACGTGGCAGTTGCCGGTGCCGGTCTCGATGACGGGGACGGTGGACTCCTGGACGACCGTGTTGATCAGGGCGGCGCCGCCGCGCGGGATCAGTACGTCGACCAGGCCGCGGGCCCGCATCAGCTCGCGCACGCTGTCGCGGTTCTCGCCGGGGACCAGCTGGACGGCGTCGGCGGGCAGGCCGGCGCCGCCGACCGCGTCGCGGATCACCCGGACCAGCGCGGTGTTCGACCGGTACGCGGAGGACGAGCCGCGCAGCAGGACCGCGTTGCCGGACTTCAGGCAGAGCGCGGCGGCGTCGACGGTGACGTTGGGCCGGCCCTCGTAGATGATGCCGACCACGCCGAGCGGGACCCGGACCTGGCGCAGGTCGATGCCGTTGGGCAGGGTGTTGCCGCGGACCACCTCGCCGACCGGGTCGGGCAGCGCGACGACGTCCCGTACGTCGGAGGCGATGGCCCGCACCCGCTCCGGGGTGAGGGTCAGCCGGTCGATGATGGCCTCGGGGGTGCCGGCCTCGCGGGCCTTGGCCACGTCCTGCGCGTTGGCCTCGACGATCTCGCTGGTACGGACCTCCAGGGCGTCGGCGACGGCGAGCAGCGCGTCGTCCTTGACGGCCCGCGGCAGCGGCGCGAGGTCGGCGGCGGCGGCCTTGGCCCGGTAGGCGGCCTGGGTGACCGGGGACATCGAGTCGTACGGCGAGAGCGTGGTCATGGGGGAAGGGTAGTGCGCGGGGCGGGCCCGTTCAGGGCGTGTCCCACACCCCGAGACAGGGGGTTCGGGGGGTGGTACGGCGGGGCAGGACCGTTCCGCTCAGAAGGGGTGCACGCCGACCGGCGTGGCCGGGGCCGGTCCGTAGCCCGCCGCGATGCGCTGGTGGTAGGTGACGCGGTCGATGACCTCCAGGCCGACGATCTCCCAGGGCGGCAGGCCCGCGGTCTGCCGGTGCTCGCCCCACAGCCGCAGCGCGACAGCGGCGGCGTCGTGCAGGTCGCGGGCCTCCTCCCAGTACCGGATCTCGGCGTGGTCGTCGGCGTAGCGGCTGGTCAGCAGGAAGGGATGGTCGTGGGCGAGCTGTTCCAGGGCGCGGCGCACCTCGGGCAGCGGGGTGCGGGCGCCGGAGACGCTGAGGGTGACGTGCCACAGGCGCGGCACCTCCTCGGACCTCTGGTCGGGGAAGCGGTCGCCGGCCGCGACGCTGGTCAGGGCGCGTTCCTCGCCGGCCGCGCGGGAACCGGCACCGCCGCGGGACGCCGCCGCCCCCGGGCGCACTCGTCTCACGACGGCCTCCTTCTCGCTCGCGCGTCGCCCCGGCGCGGTCGGCCCGGACGCTTGTCGCTGCTTGTCGCCTGCATGTCGCCTGTATGTCGCCGCTTGCGGCTGTTTGTCGCCGCTTTTGTCCGTGCGGCAAGTCCCTTGGACAAAGTTGAGCAGGCCGCACGGCGTCGCGGGGCGCTTTTGCGGAACGTCCACCACCGGTGCGGGGACGTTTCGACCCATTACGGGTGCAGGATCACCAGATCGTCCCTGTGTACGACCTCACGTTCGTACGCGGGTCCGAGGTCGCGGGCCAGCTCCCGGGTGGAGCGGCCGATCAGCCGGGGGATCTCCTTGGCGTCGAAGGAGACCAGGCCACGGGCGACCGCGCGCCCCGCGCCGTCCCGCAGTTCGACCGGGTCGCCCGCGCCGAACTCGCCCTCGACGGCGGCGATCCCGGCGGGCAGCAGCGACTTGCGGCCCTCGACCACGGCACGTACCGCCCCGTCGTCCAGGGTGAGCGCGCCCTGCGGCGCGGAGGCGTGCTGGAGCCACAGCAGGCGGTGGGTGGAGCGCTTGCCGGTGGGGTGGAAGTAGGTGCCGGTGTCCTGGCCGGTGAGCGCGTCGGCGGCGTGCACGGTGCTGGTGAGCACCACCGGGATGCCGGCCGCGGCGGCGATCCGGGCCGCCTCGACCTTGGTGACCATGCCGCCGGTGCCGACCCCGGCCTTGCCCGCGCTGCCGATCTCGACGCCGCCGAGGTCGGCGGGTCCGGCGACCTCGGCGATGCGGGCGGTGCCGGGGCGGCTCGGGTCGCCGTCGTAGACGCCGTCGATGTCGGAGAGCAGGACCAGCAGGTCGGCGCGGACCAGGTGGGCGACGAGGGCGGCGAGCCGGTCGTTGTCGCCGAAGCGGATCTCGTCGGTGGCGACGGTGTCGTTCTCGTTGACGACCGGGCACGCGCCCATCGCGAGCAGCTTGTCCAGGGTGCGGGCGGCGTTGCGGTGGTGCGAGCGGCGGCTCATGTCGTAGGAGGTGAGCAGGACTTGGCCGACCCGGACGCCGTAGCGGGCGAAGGAGGCGGTGTAGCGGGCGACCAGCAGGCCCTGGCCGACGCTGGCGGCGGCCTGCTGGCGGGCCAGGTCCCTGGGACGCCGGCTCAGCCCGAGCGGCGCGAGGCCGGCGGCGATGGCGCCGGAGGAGACCAGCACGATCTCCCGCTCCCCCGCCGTGCCGCGCACCTTGGCGAGTACGTCGACCAACGCGTCGACCCGGTCGGCGTCCAGGCCGCCGGCCGCCGTGGTCAGCGACGAGGAGCCGACCTTGACCACGATCCTGCGGGCCTCACCCACGGCCTGCCTTGCCGCTGCCACCTGTACTCTTTCCCCTCGCGTCCGACCTTTCCAGCAATCTACGCGAACCCGGTCCGGCGCCGCGCGGCGGTCCACGCTGCGGACAGACATCCCGTGACCGTTCGCTCACGCAACGCACTTGGCCGGAAAGTTGTGCCGAATGCCAGTAGAAATCAAAAGGCTGACAAACATACTGTGAACACCGTGTCACCATCAGACTCCGCGGCGCCCCGCACGAAACGCATCCTGCTTCGTTCCGGCAAGAGCCCCTTCGACGTCGTCCCCGTCGAGCAAGCCCTGCACCGGGACGTCATCCTCACCAACGCAGGCAACCTGATCTTCAGCGACGCCTCGCACAAGATCCTCCAGACGCCCGGCGTCGAGGTGGTCTCCAACAAGAACAAGATCGACGTGAACGCGGCGGCCCGGATCAACGAGGAGTACGACGCCTTCGTGGTGCCCCTCGCCAACGCCTTCCGCCCGTCGTTCGAGCCAGTGCTCCAGCGGATGACCCAGTTCATCCGCAAGCTGCGGATCCCCGTGGTGGTGCTGGGCGTCGGCGCCCAGGCCGGCCTCGACAACGACCCGGCCCGGCTGAAGCCCTTGGAAGCGAGCGTCCGCTCGTTCGTCTCGGCGGTGCTCGACCGGAGCGCGTCGATCGGCGTGCGGGGCGAGTTCACCGAGCAGTACCTGCGGAACATGGGCTTCCGGGACGTCGAGGTGATCGGCTGCCCCTCGCTGTTCATGCACGGCCGGGAACTGAACGTGGAGAAGCGGGTGTCCGAGGTGACCACCGCCTCCCGCATCGCCATCAACGGCTCGCACTCCGCGGTCAAGGGCCAGGGCCTGGACCAGATCATCCGGCGCACCCACGAGCGCTACCCGAACCTGACGTTCATCTGCCAGAACCTCAGCGACGCGCGGCAGATGCACTGGCGGGACCTGTCCGACTCGAACGCCAAGGTCACCGGGATGCCGTCGCACCCGGACCACCCGATGTACGCCGAGGACAAGGTCCGGGTCTACATCGACCCGGTCACCTGGATCGACGACCTGCGCGGCTACGACTTCTCCTTCGGCTCCCGCATCCACGGCAACATCGCCGCCCTGCTGGCCGGGACGCCCGCGACAGTGCTGACCGCCGACTCGCGGACGCTGGAGCTGTGCCGGTACTTCGAGATACCGCACCAGCGAATAGACCAGCTCCCCGACGACCTCGACCCGGCCCGGCTGTACGAGCAGGCCGACTTCAGCGGCCTGGTCGGCAACCACGCCGAGCGCTTCGACCGGTTCACCGGGTTCCTCGACAAGAACGGCCTGGAGAACACCTTCACGCACGGCGACGGCGGCGCGGCCTTCGAGAAGAAGCTGCGCTCGCTGTCCTTCCCGCCCGGCGTCCGGCCGTGGCTCGGCGAACCCGCCTCCGTCACCGAGCGGATCGGCTTCCTGTACGGCCGGGTCAGCGCGCTCACCTCCGAGAACAACAAGCTGAAGCGGGAGCTGAGCCAGGCGAAGAGCAAGGCCAAGACCCAGGCGAAGGCCGCGACGGCCGCCGCGGCGAAGAAGCCCGCGCCGTCCGACAGTTCGGTGATCCGCAGGGCCCGCCGCGTGGTGGGCCGCGCCTTCCAGTCGGGCCGTTAGTCCCCGTGCGACGCACCCCGCCGGACCGCCGGCGGGGTGCATACCACGGGCCCTCACCCCAGGGTTCCGGGACACGCGCGTGTCGTCCCCAGGTCGGCGCGCGTTAACCGGGGAGTCCGTTTCGTGACGACCCTGGAGTGCCCGCAGTGCCCGAACCCTCGTCCCGCCGGTGGCTGATGACGCGGCCCCGCCACCGCCGGATCACCGCCAAGCTGCTCGTCCTGGCCGCCCTGGCCGCGGCCTTCACCGCGCAGGCCGTCGGCGCGCTGCTGCCGAACGTGCCGCTGCTGCTGGCGGCCACCGCCGCCTCGCTGGCCGCCGAGGGCGCGGTGTACCGCTGGCAGCGCGGCATGCTGTCGCTGCTGACCAAGTCGCACGCCGACGTCACCGTCCGGCACGTGCTGCGCGACCTGCTGCTCGTGGTGGGCCTGCTGCGGCTCGGCGAGCAGCCCCGCGAGACGGTGTACGCCCCGCTGGTGGCCGGCCTGCTGGCCTGTTACGTCCTGCACTGCGCGATCCAGGCGGTCTCCGTACTGGTCCGGCGCAGCCGGACGCTGCCGGTGGTGACCCGGAACATCGACGCCGCGGCGCTGCGGCTGTCCCCGGCGCCGCCCGTCCTGCTGCGCCGCCCCGGGCACCGGCTGCTGGTCTTCGGGCTGCCGGCCACCGGCGGGCTGCTGGCCACGGTGGCCACCGACGCGCCGCTGTGCGGGGCGGCGGGCCTGGCCGTGTCGCTGCTGTGCTCGGTGGCCGGGCTCGGCGCCCTGCTGCTGCGGCTGCTGCCGGGCCGCCGGCCCGCCGGTGAGCGGGAGGTGCTCGACTGGTTCGACGCGTGGCTGGCGGAGTACCGGCCGACGGTCGGGCTGTACTTCTCCGGTTCCAGGGACTCCGCGTACCAGGCGAACATGTGGCTGGAGCCGCTGGCCCGGCTCGGCGGCCGGCCGGTGGTGGTGCTGCGGGAGCGGTTCATGGTGCAGAAGATCGCGGCCACCGACGTACCGGTGGTGTGCCTGCCGAAGGTGTCCACGCTGATGCGCCTTGAGCACTCCACGCTCCAGGTCCTCATCCACCCCTCGAACTCCGGCAAGACCTCGCAGGTGCTGCGCATCCCGACCATCAAGCACGCCTTCGTCAACCACGGCGAGAGCGACAAGCTGTCCTCCTGCAACCCCTACGCCAAGGCGTACGACGAGGTGTGGGTGGCCGGCCCGGCGGCGCGCGAGCGGTACGCGCTGGCCGAGGTCGGCGTCGAGGACAAGGACATCGTGGAGATCGGCCGCCCGCAGCTGGACGCGGTACGCCCGTACGCGGGGCCGCCGGCCGGCCGGTACACGACCGTGCTGTACGCGCCGACCTGGGAGGGCTGGGACGGCAACCCCGGCAACACCTCGGTGATCGCGGCCGGGGAGAACCTGGTGCGGGCGCTGCTCGCCGATCCGGGCGTCCGGCTGCTGTACAAGCCGCATCCGCTGACCGGGACGGTGGACCCGCGGGCCGGGGCCGCCGATCTGCGGGTCCGGGAGCTGATCCGGGCGGCGAACCGGGGACGGCCGGCGGCGCGCCCCGCCCACTCGGCGGAACTGGCCGGTCACGCGGCCCGGCTGGAGCGGCTGACCATGTCCGTGCCGCGGGCCGGGGCGGACCAGGTGGAGCGGATGCTCGCGCAGGCGGCGCCGGAGCCGGGGCGGGCCGCGGCGGTGGCCGAGGCCGCGGCCGGCTGGAACGCGGCGTACTGGGCGGCGCTGCCCGAGGGCGAGCACCGGATCGTCACCGAGGCGCGGCCCGCGCTGTACTCCTGCTTCGACCAGGCCGATCTGCTGATCAGCGATGTGTCGAGCGTGATCAGCGACTTCCTGGCGAGCGGGAAGCCGTACGCGGTGGCCAACACCAGCGGGCTGCCGCAGGAGGCGTTCCGGGTGGCGTTCCCGACGGTGGCGGCGGCGACCGTGCTGACGCCGGACGCGGCCGGGGTCCCGGCGCTGCTGGCGGCGGTGCGGCATCCGGAGCGGGACACCTTCGCCGCGGCCCGCGCGGCGCTGGCGCTGCGGCTGCTGGGGCCGGCCGAGCCGCCCGCCCAGCAGCGCTTCGCCGCGGCGGTACGGGCCCTGGCCGAGTCGGCCCGCGACCACCGCACCCGCGCGGCCGGCCGGCTGCCGGCGGACCTGCCCGGCCAGCGGCAGGAGAAGCAGCCGCCGACGCCCGGGACCGCCGCCCCCGTCACACCCCCGAGGGCCGGCCGCCACCGCTGACGCCGCGAAAGGCCCGGGGGCTCGGCCCACCCGGCCCCCGGCAGCGGACTACGGTCCGCCCGGGACCGCCACACCACCGCCGGGCGGGCACCACCGCTCACGCCGCCGAAGGCCCGGGGGCTCCTCCCACCCGGCCCCCGGCCCCCGGCAGCGGACTGCGGTGCCGTCCGCCCCGCCGCACCACCGCCGGGCCGAGCACCAGCGCTCACGCCGCCAAAGACCCGGGGAAACCCACTGCCGGGCCGACCACCACCGGCACTCCGCCAAGGCCCGGGGAAACCCACTGCCGGGCCGACCACCACCGGCACTCCGCCAAGGCCCGGGGAAACCCGCTGCGGTGCCGTCCGCCCCTGGTACGCCGCCGAGGGCCGGTCGGTGCCGGCGAGGTCTCGGAAGGCCGCTGACGGAATCCGTCGCGACCGGGGCGTACCGGCGCGGTGCGATCCGCCCGGAACTCCGGGCGCCCGCCCGCGGAACCGCCCGGTCAGCCGCGGCGGGCTGCCGCGGCCGTCACGCCGCCGCCGGCCGGTTGCCGCTCTTGAGGTCGCGGGAGCCGCGGCGGGCGCGGTGCAGGGCGCGGCGGAGCAGGGAGTCGGCCGGTGCCACGTAGCCGAGGAAGGGGCGCGCCTCGCGGCCGTGGGCCCGGTACAGCTCGTCGGGGATGCCCGCCTTCCGGTCCCGGAAGTGCGGGTAGACGAGGTACAGCCGGCGGCCGCCCTTCTCCAGGACGGCGGCCGCCTGCTTCCTGGCCCGGACGAACTCCACGACGTCGTCGAGGAGTTCGGTCTGCCGGGTCGCCACCAGGTGCATGCGCAGCCGCTCGTTGACCTTCAGCAGACCGGCGATGCCCGGGGTCCAGTAGGCGTCCAGCAGGGGCTTCGCCAGGTCGAGCTTGTGCCGCCGGACCTCCTCGGTGTCCTTCAGCCAGCGCGGGCCGAACTGGGCCAGCACCGTGACGCCGAACGGACGGACCATGAGCTGGTCGCGCCGGGAGCCGGCGGGCACCAGCTCGGCGATCAGATCCATCAGGGCGCGCGCGTGGCCGAAGCGCCCGGGGTAGGTGGAGGTCTTCGTCACGTGCTTGCCGTCGTCGCGGCCCACCAGGTAGTAGCAGGTGTAGTCGGCGAGCACGGAGACGCCGTCGGCCCGCAGGTACGCCTCCATCGTGAACAGCGCGTCCTCGCCGCTGAACAGGGACTCGTCGAAGCGCATGCCGTGCCGCTCCAGCAGCGCGCGGCGGAACAGCTTCTGGGCGGTGAGCGTGTACTTGATGTTGGAGGAGAAGACGTCCGTGCGCTCCAGCGACGTGCGCCACACCGACCTGGGGGCCTTGCGGTTGATCCCCTCGATGCGGCCGACGACCACGTCCGTGCCGGCCCGGTCGGCCAGCTCGACCATCCGCTGAAGGGCCTCGGGGCCGAGCCGGTCGTCGGCGTCGAGGAAGAACACGTAGCGTCCGGTGGCCCTGGCCAGGCCCACGTTGCGCGGGCCGCTGGGGCCGCCGGAGTTCTGCTGCCGGATCACCGTGACCGGCATGGGGGCGCGGGCGGCGAACTGCTCCAGGCAGTCCCCGGTGCCGTCGGTGGAGCCGTCGTCCACCGTGATGACCTCGATGCGCGCCGGGTCAATGGTCTGGGCCTCGACGGACGCCAGGCACTCGACCAGATACGGCATCGCTTCGTACGCCCCGATGATCACGGTGACATCAGGCTGCGTCACGGTCACTTGTTCCCCCTGGTCATGGGATTTTCCCCCGCATTGGTGCGGTATTACCTCGTTGGCTACCCGTTAGACGGGCGGCCGGCGGAAGTGGTTGCGTCACCCGTGCGCCTTCGTGATGGACGTCACGGTTTCGGCAACGCGAACGGCCCGGTCCACCAGGACCGGGCCGTTCGGTGCGGGATACCAGGGGTCAGCCGGCGCTGATGCCGTCCGCCTCGCCCGCGGTGTTGGCCCGCGCGGTGGGCAGTACGTCCGCCAGTTCCACGTCGGGGCCGCCGGCCACGATCCGGGACTCCTGGCCGACATTGCGCGTCTCGGCCTTCACCGCGAGGTCGGCGACCGCGTCGTTGAACTGCTCGATGGAGGTCGGCTCGTCGGGACCGAGCAGGTAGCGCTTGAGCTCCCCGCGGTCCTCGGCCAGCGGGTCCCCGGCCGGGTCGGTGACCGCGGTCAGCAGGGCGTCGAGCCCGGCGGCGGTGTTGTCGAGGATCACCGCGGCGCGCACCGCGGTGTTCTGCCGCTTGAACTCCTCCGCGCCCAGCTCCGCCGAGTCGGTGACCGCGTACGGCTTGCCGCTGGCGATGAAGTCGGAGACCACGCTGGAGATGTCGGAGACCATCGCGTCGGAGACGTTGAAGCAGTCGTACAGACGCGGCTCGGCGCCCGTGATGACCCGGTGCTCCCAGCTCGGGATCGCCGCCCAGTAGGCGTCGTTCCACTCGGCGCGCAGCCGGGCGACCTCCTCGTGCTTGCGCACGTCGACCACGCCGTCCCGGCTGGCCTCGGCCCCGTCGCCCCGGTCGGAGCCGCCGGCCAGCTCGGCGAGCCGGGCCTCGACGCGGGCCAGTTCCGCCCTGGCCGTCGTCCGGGCCGCGGCGTCCGTGCCGAAGCGGGCGTCGGCGGCGCGCTCGACGGCGGTCTTCTCGACCAGCGCGGTGATCCGCCGGTGGGCGGCGCCGGCCTCCTTGCTGACCGTGCCGGTGAACGGGTGCGGCTTGTACAGCACGCGGACCGGCGGGTCGGCGGTCACCAGGCGGCGGACGATGTTCTCGCCGGCCAGCACGATGGAGGTGTTGCCGGGGTTGCCGTCCCAGCCCTCCCAGGTGGGCGCGTACAGCACGGTCGGCATCCGGCCCTCGGGGACGCCGTGCCAGCCCTGGATGGGGGCCAGCTGCGGGCGGCCGACCTCGACGATGTCGTCGTCGCGGACCCCGACGTCGGCGATGGCGTAGCGGTCGCGGCCCGCGCGCCCGGCGGTCCACACCTCGTCGTAGACCTTGCTGAACGGGTTGACGCTGGCCAGCTTGTCGCTGTCGCCGTGGCCGATGAAGACGTGCTTCATGGTGGGGACGCGCAGCATGTGGATGTTCTTGCCGACGTTGGCGGCGTACAGCGCGACGCGCACCGTGGACAGGTCCATGTTCATCAGGTGCACCCCGCCGGGCACGCAGATCACCGGGACCGTGGTGGGCGCCAGGTTCTGGAGGATGACCCGCTCGCGCAGGATGACCAGCGGCCGGGTCTCCAGCTGCTCCATGGTCTCCAGCCACATGTTGACCTGGTAGGCGGAGTCCTTGGAGCCGGAGAAGTAGAGCACCGTCTCGGGCCGGTACTCGCCCAGCCAGTCGTCGACGGCGGCCAGCACCTTCTCGGCGTTCGGCGGGACCTTGCGGCCGCGTACGTAGGGCAGCAGGGCCAGCACGTACAGCGCGCCCAGCGCCAGGGTGACCGCGATGCCGGTGTAGCCGGCCGCGGAGCTGTCGAGCTCGGCGGCGACCAGTATGCCGACGACGGCGAACAGGTCGAGGTGCAGGATCTTCTCGGCGGAGCGGTGCAGCAGTCCGCGCGGCGGGGCGCCCGGGATGCGGATCCGCGAGGCCAGGTCGACGTTGCGGGTGGCGACCGGCAGCCGGCGGCGGTTGCGGATCAGGGTGACCAGGGCGCCGTGCGGGGCCTGCAGGCCGAAGAAGGCGATGAAGCAGGCGATGGCCCCGTAGTAGATCAGGTTGTCCGCGAGGGACAGCCGGGCCAGCAGGAGGATCAGCAGCAGCTGCCGGATCAGGAACCGGATCGACAGACCGGCCCGGATCTTGCTGAGCCGGTTGATCAGGTAGCTGTTCCTGCGGTGCAGGAAGTGGTCCGCCAGGTACGTCACGGCGGCCGCGGCCGCGAAGGCGGGAACGCTCGGGACGAGCGCGGCCACCATGAGACCGGGGAAGCCCAGAATCATGAGGACCGCCGCGGCCAGCTCGGCCGCGCTGCCCACCCGGGCCACGCGAATAGCGGTGGATATCACGGAGAACCTGCTTGGTGAAGGGTCTGGACGCTTCGTGGAGGTCGTGAAGGTACTGATTCAGGCCCCTGCCTTCGCTCGGCCGACGTCATTGACGACATCGACGACATTAACGAGCGGACGCAGAGGCCTGAATTACAGAAATCTATTTGCCGTCGATTATTACACGCCGTCCTGACGGTCCAGCACGGCGGCCAGCGCCTGCTCGAAGCCGGACGCCTTGGCCGCGCCGGCCGTCGGGTCCTGCTGGCGTACGTCGATGACGTGGCCGGTCAGCTCGGACAGCAGGACGTCGAGGGAGGCCCGGGCCACCGCGTCGGAGGAGAGCAGGCTGCCCGCGGGCTCCTGGCCGAACGCCTTGGTGCGCATCGGCGTCGCGGTCCGCTCGGGGTTGACGCAGTTCACGCGGATGCCGTCGCCGGCCCACTCGTCGGACAGCGCCTGGGTGAGGTTGACCATCGCGGCCTTGGTGGAGGAGTACAGGCTGTACTCGGCGCGGCCGCGGGTGTAGCTGCTGGAGGTGTACAGCAGGAGCTGGCCGCGGGTCTCGGCCAGGTACTTGTACGAGGACCGGGCGATCTGCACCGGGGCCAGGTAGTTGACCTTCAGCGCCTCCTCGATGGTGGCGTTGTCGGTCTCGGCGAGCTTGCCGATGCGCAGCACACCGGCGGTGTTGACGACGTAGTCGATCCGCCCGGTCTCGGCGTACGCCTTGGACAGGGCGTCGTCGACCTCCTCCGGGTTCTCCACGTGGGTGCCGGTGGTGGAGCGGCCGAGCGCGTAGACCGTCGCGCCGTAGGACTCGGCGAGTTCGGCGATGTCCTTGCCGATGCCGTAGGAGCCGCCGAAGACGACCATGGTCTTTCCGGTGAGCAGCTCGCGGTAGGCGTCCTCGCCGACCTGCTCGGGGGCGGCGCCGGAGGCCAGCTGGAAGAGCTTGTCGGCGATGAAGACGTCGACCGGCTGGGTGACCTTCATGTTGTACTCGTCACCCGCCACGACGTGGATCGGCACGTCCGGCAGGTACTTGAGCACGACCGAGCAGTCGTCGGTGGCCTGGAAGTTCGGGTCGCCGGCCGCGACCTCGTAGGCCCGGCGGATGGTGGACAGCTTGAACGCCTGGGGCGTCTGGCCGCGGCGCAGCCGGGAGCGGTCCGGGACGTCGGTGATGAACTCGCCGTCCGAGCCGTGGGTGCGGGTGACGATGATGGTGTCGGCGGACGGGATGGCCACGTCGACGGCCTGGTAGCGCTCCAGGGCGCTCACGCAGTCGTCGATGACCCGCTGCGACAGCAGGGGGCGCACCGCGTCGTGGAACAGGACGTTGCGGTCCTCGCCGTCGCCCAGGCCCTCGCCGAGGGCGGCGATGGCGCGCTCGGTGGTCTCGTTCCGGGTCGAGCCGCCCTCGATGATCCGCCGCACCTTGGTGAAGCCGGCCTTGGCGACGATCTTCTCGATGTCGGGCACGTACCCGGGCGCCATCAGGACGATGATGTCGTCGATGGAGTCGGCGTTCTCGAAGGTGGTCAGGGTGTGCTCGATGACTGCCTTGCCGGCGATCTTCAGCAGCTGCTTGGGGATCGACAGACCCACCCGCTGACCGGTGCCACCGGCCAGGATCACTGCGGTGGTACGGGGCTTGGCTATGTGCTGGGACACAGGTGACCTACCTTGGGGCGACAGGGAACTTCGAAATGGTCCCACTTGTGGTTACCGCAGTGCAAGGTGAGCGACCTCCGACGCATATGTGCGCGCAACCTGTCATTCACCTTGCACCGACGGGTCTCCGCGCGTGCTGTGAGGAACGCCTCAGTGCCGGCGCAGTTTCCGCAGGGCCCGGTGGCCGAGCACGCGCACCAGGTCCCTGGAGGACGTCTGGTGCACCGTACGCGACTTGACCGGCGCGGTGTTGCGCACGGGCGCCGCGGCGGCCGCGGCGAGCGCCCCGTACAGGGCCTGCGCGGCCACCTCGGGGTCGATCCGCGGCTTGCTGCCGGCCGCGTCCGGGGGCTTGGGCACGGCGGACAGCAACGCCGGGTCGCCCAGCACCCGTACGCCCATGGCGGCGATCCGGCCCGCCATCTCCGCGCCGATCTCCGCGGCGGCCTCGGCGGCCCAGCGCGGTGTGCGGATCTTCACGTCGTCCGGGCCCGGGGAGCACGCGTTCTTCATATGCATGACGGCGCCGTAGCGGACCAGCGAGGAATACAGCTCCTCGGGAAGTTCATTGCCGCGGAATTCCACATTGAGTTTCCGCAGCATTTCCGTCTCGGCGAGGGTCAGTGACCGGTTCGCCGTGTCCGGCACGGGCTGGAGCAGCCCGTCGGGCAGTCCGAGCAGCGCCTCGAAGGTGCGCATCAGCCCGCCGCGGTCGCGGTCGTCGACCACCACGACGGTGAGCCGCTCGGGACCGACCACCCGGGCCCACCGCTCGACCAGCCGGTCGTGCCGGTGCCGCCGCCAGAAGCTGGGGTTGGGCTTCTCGTACGGCGGCTTCTTGAGCATGTGCTCCAGCCAGCTCCCGTAGCCCATCCGCAGGCCGTTCTGCACGTACTGCTGCCACTGCGAGGGCATGATCTTCGCCAGCGGGCGCAGCGTGACCATGACGTGCACCCGGTCGCCGCCCAGTTCCCGGACGATCCGCTCGACGGTCTCGTCGTCGGGGGCGTCGGCGAAGAACTCGCTGCTCACCACGGAGGTGCGCCGGCCGGTGGCGGCGACCTGGGAGACCAGCGTCTCCCAGTGCCGCTCATTGGGTTTGCTGTTGCCCAGCATCCCGGGGCGCTCGCAGACCGCCAGGGCCGCCGACATCGGGTGCCGGCTGTCCGCCGGGAACTCCACGCCGTGCGCCTTCATGGCGTCCTTGGCCGCGAACAGCGCGCCCTGGATCGAGGTGGTCCCGGTCTTGTGCGGGCCTATGTGCAGCAGTCGGGTCCCGGCGGGGAACGGGGACACCCCGCTGTTGGCCGGGACGTCATCTCTCGTACAGTCCGTCTCCATGGTTAGGAGACGGTAAGAGGTCTTTCTGAGCGTTGACTAAGAGCTGCGTCACGCTGTGGCACGGATCACGCCAGGGAGACGCCGGGGCTGCCCGCGGCCACCCGCAGCCGGGCCAGGGTGCCGGCCGTCGCGGTGGGCTTGAGCACCGTGTTCACCGTCCGCACCCGGGCGTCGATGCCGTCCTTGCGGATGTCGAAGAGGTGGTAGCCGCGGTGCGCGTCGACCAGCTTCCAGTGCGGGTTGTCGCCCTTCAGCGGGTCGAACTGGGCGTGGAAGGCGGCCTGGTCCTGGTCGCCGTTGCTGGAGATGGAGGTGCCGACGAACTCGGCGCCGACGACCGGCGAGCCGGGGTCGGCGTAGTCGGTGCGCAGGTCGCTGACCATGGTGAGGTGGCGGTCGCCGGTGAGCACCACCGGGTTGCGGACCTGCTGGAACTCCTTCAGCAGGGCGTTGCGTTCGGCCTGGTAGCCGTCCCAGGCGTCGTAGTACCAGAGCTTGCCCTCGCCGACCTTCAGGTCGGTCTCGGCCATCATGACCTGGGAGGCGATCAGGTTCCAGCGGGCGGGCGAGCCGCGCAGCCCCTTCAGCAGCCACTGCTTCTGCTCGGTCCCCAGCATGGTCGTCGACGGGTCCTGGGCGCCGGCCTGGCTGGTGGCCTGGTCGCTGCGGAACTGCCGGGTGTCCAGCACGTTCAGCCGGGCCAGGCGGCCGAACTCCAGGCGGCGGTACATCTGGATGTGCGGGCCGCTGGGGACCGCGGTGGCGCGGACCGGCATGTGCTCGTAGTACACCTGGTAGGCGGCGGTGATGCGGTCCACGAAGGCGTCGTGGGTCTGCTTGTCGGGGTCCTGCGGGACCTGGCCGGCGTAGTCGTTGTCGACCTCGTGGTCGTCGAAGGTGACGACGAACGGCGCGTTGGCGTGCATCGCGGCGAGGCCGGGGTCGCTGCGGTACTGGGCGTAGCGGTTGCGGTACTGGGTGAGGGTGTAGGGCTCACCGGTGCCCTCGTGCTTGCGTACGGCGGTGGCCGACGGGGTGGACTCGTAGATGTAGTCCCCGACGAACAGCACGACGTCCGGGTCCTGTTCGAGCATGTCGGCGTACGGGGTGAAGTAGCCCTGCTGCCAGTTCTGGCAGGAGGCCAGCGC
This sequence comes from Streptomyces sp. NPDC023723, assembly GCF_040639815.1. Classification (NCBI taxonomy): domain Bacteria; kingdom Bacillati; phylum Actinomycetota; class Actinomycetes; order Kitasatosporales; family Streptomycetaceae; genus Streptomyces; species Streptomyces sp. NPDC023723. The sequence continues at coordinate 7,751 of NZ_JBFAAP010000027.1, read as the reverse complement.
GACCCGCAGGGCGCCGGTGGCGGTCGCGGCGGGCGCGGTGCGGGTGCGGCCGGTGGGCGAGAACTGGCCGCCGGCCCGGAAGCGGAACCAGTACGTACGTCCCGGGCGCAGCCCGCGTACGTCCACGTGGACGCTGTGCCCGAGGGCGGGCCGGGCCACCGTGAAGCCGGCCCGCACCACGTCGCGGAAGCGCGCGTCGGAGGCGACCTGCCACTGCACGGACACGTTCCGGTCGGGCATGCCGCCGCCGTTCAGCGGGTCCGGGGCGAGCCGGGTCCACAGCACCACGCCGTCCGGGAGCGGGTCGCCGGAGGCGACGCCGAGGCTGAACACGTCCTCGGACAGCGGGATCTCGGCCGCCTGCGCGGTGCCGGGCAGCCACAGCTGGGCGGTGGCCGCGGCGCCGAGCACGGCGGCGCCGCCGGTCAGGAAACGGCGTCGGTCGGTGGATGCTGCTCCGGTCATGGCTGAACTCCCTGGTGTCGCGAGCCGCGTGGACACCCAGGAAGCTCACGCTCCGGGGTGGGCGGGTCGCTGAACCAAGTCGTTCGCGTGCATGACAAGTAAGTGGACAGGCGGGGTCCCGTTGCGACGCGGCGGCCTCACGGTTAACGGGAGTCGGTCGCAACGGGTCGTCCGGGGGCGGCGGCCGGTGCTTGCGGTCCGGCCGGTGCTCGCGGTCCGGCCAGTCCTCGCGGTCCGGCCAGTCCTTGTGGTCCGGTCAGTTCGGGAAGCTGTTGCCGAGCCAGCCGCCTGCGGTCGGCATGCCGAGGCTGCCGGCGCCGAAGACGAAGGAGCCGGTGGCGGTAGCGCCGGTGGCGGTCGCGGGGAAGACCCACACCGCGCCGGCCCCGCTGTTCTCCCCGGGCGCCCCCACCACCGGCTCCGCGCGGCCGTCGCCGTTGCCGTCGACCAGGTCGAGGGCGGAGCCGAACCTGTCGGCCGTCTCGGCCGCGCCGGGCACCCCCGCGGTGTCCTGGTGAAAGACCTGGCCACCGGCGCCCGTGGGCCCGCCGGGTCCGCCGGGGATCACGGCGACTGAGCCGGACGGCTGGACGGTGCCGACGCCCTCGGTGGGATTGCCCGACAGGATGTCGCCGTAGCCGTCGCCGTTCACGTCGCCCACGGTCAGATGGCTGCCGAAGTCGTCCTCGGGCTCCTGGGTGCCGGGCACGCCGGGGGTGTCCTGGTCGATGACCTGGATGTGGGCGGTGTCCGGGCCGTTCGCGGTGCCGTAGGAGATCCTGATGTTCTGGAAACCCAGGAGCAGGTCGGCCCGGCCGTCGCCGTTCACGTCGCCGAGGGTGAGCGCGCTGCCGGTCGCGTTCGCGGGGTCGCCGTCCCCGTTGGCGAGGACGGTGGCCGAGGCGAGCGGGTCGGCGCCGCCGCGCAGGTAGTGCAGTTCCTGGTAGCTGCCCGCCTCCTCGTCCTCGTCGTACACCGTGACGCGCGCGACCAGGTCGGTACGGCCGTCACCGTCGGCGTCACCGGCGACGAGGTCGGTCACGATCTCGTTGACGGGACCGTCGAGCGCGGTCCCCCGGGTGGCGGCGGGCACGCCGTCCCGTCCGAAGGGGCCGGTCTCCAGGTTCCCCTCGCGGATCAGGTCGTCCTGGCCGTCGCTGTCGAAGTCACCGGTGGCGACCGGGCCGTCCTGGTAGGTGCCGTCTCCGACGGCCGGCAGGGTGGTCGCCGAGCTGAGGCCCCCGGGGCCGCCCCACAGCACGGTCCGGCTGCCCCGCCGTGTCGTGCCGCCGGAGGTCCACTTCTCCTGCGCCGCCAGCACCAGCAGATCGGTGTAGCCGTCGCCGTCGAGGTCGGCGGTGTCCAGGTCGTACCCGAACTCGTCGTCCTTCTCGGGGGAGCCGGGTATGCCGGCGGTGGCCTGCGAGTAGATCTGCTTGGCCGAGGTCGACGTCCCCGACGCCGATCCGTACAGGACGGCGACGTAGCCGGCCTTCGCGACGCCGTTCACGGTGCCGAACGGGGCGCCGACGGCCAGGTCCTCGTATCCGTCGCCGTTGAAGTCCTGCCGTTCTTCCACCGCCCCGGCGGGCCGGGCCTGGGCGAGCGGTGACATGGCCGTGGTCGCGGCAAGGAGCGCGATGGCGATCGTCAGGGCCCGGCCGGACTTCGCTGCGTCGAGGTGTCTGGGCACGTCATCTCCGGTGAGTCGCGGGGCAGTCGGCCGCGGGACGGGTCAGAAACCGTCCCACGCTGCCCCGTACGACTCACCGGTCGCCGGAGTGGTTGTCCTGGCAGGCGGCTCGGGTTCACACCCCGTTCACCGCCTTCACCACGTTCGCCTCTAGAACGGGTCGAAGCCCTCGAACTCCTGGTCCGCCTCGTCCCGTTCGGCCTGCCGGTCGCGGCGGCGCTGGGCGGCGGGACGGGGTTCCTCCAGGCGGTGGTCCTCGCCACGCCGACCGAGCATCTCCGCCCCGGCCATCACCGACGGCTCCCAGTCGAAGACGACGGCGTTGTCCTCGGGGCCGATGGCGACGCCGTCGCCGGACCGGGCGCCGGCCTTCATCAGCCGCTCCTCGACACCGAGCCGGTTGAGCCGGTCGGCGAGGTAGCCGACCGCCTCGTCGTTGTTGAAGTCGGTCTGCCGCACCCAGCGCTCCGGCTTCTCGCCGCGCACCCGGAACAGCCCGTCCTCCTCCTGGGCCACCGTGAAACCGCTGTCGTCGACGGCCTTGGGCCGGATGACGATCCGGGTCGCCTCTTCCTTCGGCCGGGCCGCCCGCGCCCCGGCCACCAGCTCGGCGAGCGCGAACGACAGCTCGCGCAGCCCGATGTGCGCCACCGCCGACACCTCGAAGACGCGGTAACCGCGCTCCTCCAGCTCGGGCCGCACCATCTCGGCGAGGTCCTTGCCGTCCGGTACGTCGGTCTTGTTGAGGACGACGACCCGCGGCCGGTCGCCGAGCCCGCCGTACTGCCGCAGCTCCTCCTCGATGATGTCGAGGTCGGAGAGCGGGTCGCGGTCGGACTCCAGCGTGGCGGTGTCCAGCACGTGCACCAGCACGCTGCACCGCTCCACGTGCCGCAGGAACTCGAGACCGAGCCCGCGGCCCTGGCTGGCGCCCGGGATCAGCCCCGGCACGTCCGCGATCGTGTACACGGTCGACCCGGCGGTGACGACACCGAGGTTGGGCACCAGGGTGGTGAACGGATAGTCCGCGATCTTCGGCTTGGCGGCGCTCAGCACCGAGATCAGCGACGACTTGCCCGCGCTCGGGTAGCCGACGAGCGCCACGTCGGCGACGGTCTTCAGCTCCAGGACGATGTCCTGGAGGTCCCCGGGCTCACCGAGCAGCGCGAACCCGGGCGCCTTGCGCCGCGCGGAGGCCAGCGCCGCGTTGCCGAGCCCGCCGCGCCCGCCCTGGGCGGCGACGAAGGACGTGCCGTGTCCGACCAGGTCGGCCAGCACGTTGCCCGCCTTGTCCAGTACCACCGTGCCGTCCGGCACCGGCAGCACCAGGTCCTGGCCGTCCTTGCCGGAGCGGTTGCCGCCCTCGCCGGGCTTGCCGTTGGTGGCCTTGCGGTGCGGGGAGTGGTGGTAGTCGAGCAGGGTGGTCACGGACTGGTCGACGGTGAGGATGACGTCGCCGCCCCGGCCGCCGTTGCCGCCGTCCGGACCGCCCAGCGGCTTGAACTTCTCCCGGTGCACGGAGGCACAGCCGTGGCCTCCGTTACCCGCGGCGACATGCAGCTCGACGCGGTCCACGAAGGTGGTCATGGGATGTGCCTCCAGTTACGTACGGGTGTTTCCTGGTCCAACACGCGAAAGGCGGACCCACTTCCCCGCAGGGAAGTGAGGTCCGCCTCGCGAAAGTCTCCGGTCAGGCGACCGGGACGATGTTCACGACCTTGCGGCCACGGGCGGTGCCGAACTGCACCGAACCGGCCTGGAGCGCGAACAGCGTGTCGTCGCCACCGCGGCCGACGCCGGCGCCCGGGTGGAAGTGGGTGCCGCGCTGGCGGACGATGATCTCACCCGCGTTGACGACCTGACCGCCGAAGCGCTTCACGCCGAGCCGCTGGGCATTGGAGTCGCGACCGTTCCGGGTGGACGATGCGCCCTTCTTGTGTGCCATCTCTCCTCAGTCCCTTACTTCGCAGCCGCGGGGATCTCAGTGACCTTGATCGCCGTGTACTGCTGGCGGTGGCCCTGACGACGGCGGTAGCCGGTCTTGTTCTTGTAGCGCAGAATGTCGATCTTCTGGCCCTTGTGGTGGTCCACGACCTCGGCCTGGACCTTGATGCCGGCCAGCACCCACGGGTCGCTGGTCACAGCCTCGCCGTCGACAACGAGCAGGGTCGAGAGCTCGACCGTGTCGCCAACCTTGGCAGTGGAAATCTTGTCAACCTCAACGATGTCACCGACAGCAACCTTGTGCTGACGGCCACCGCTGCGCACGATGGCGTACACGCGGATCTCTCTTTCGCTCGGAGAACGGCACCCCCGCAGGCCAGCCGCCCGACATGACGGGCAGCCTCTCCTGGGCGCCGGACGCCCGGGAGGATGAGGTTTACGGGGATGTGGCGAGTCTATGGACACGCCGACGCCCAAGGTTACGGGGGCGGCATCCGCCGGTCAAACCGGGTGCGGGCCGGGTGCGGGCGGCCAACGCCGGGGCGGGGCGGCCACGGACCCTCAGGTCCGCCGCCGCCCCGCCCCGTTCCGTCCGGCTCGATCCGCTCCGGCTCAGTCCGCTCCGGCTCAGTCCTCCGTGGTGGCCGACACCGACGGTGTCGACTGCTCGGCCGCCGCGGTCTTCTTCGACGTGGCCTTCTTGGCGGCCGACTTGGTCGTCGACTTGGTGGTCTTCGCCGCCTTCTTGGCCGTGGTCGTCTTCTTCGCCGCCGTCTTCTTCGTGGCGGCCGTCTTGGCGGCCGTCGTCTTCTTGGCGGCGGCCTTCTTCGCCGGTGCCTTCTTGGCCGCCTTGCGGGCGGTCTTCTTGGCCGGGGCGGCCTCCTCGGTGCCGGCCGGGGTCTCCTCGGCGGCCGGGGCCTCCGTGGCGGCCGGGGCCTCCGTGGCCGGGACGACCACGACGGCGGCCTCCGCGTCGGCGGTGGGCGCGGTGGCCTTGCGGACGGCACGGCGGCGCGGCCGGGCCGGGGGCGCGGGCTCCGCGGCGGCCGGCTCGGGCTCGGGCTCGGCGGGCTGGGCGGCCTGGGGCTCGGGCTGCTCCACCGGTGCGGCGGTCTCCGGGACCGTCACCACGGCGGCCTCCGCACCGGCCGGCGAACCGGCGGGCGCGGACACCTTGCGGGTCGCCCTGCGCCGCGTACGGCCCTTGGGCGCGGCGTCCTCGACGGGCGCCTCCGCGACGGGGGCCTCGGTGACGGGCGCCTCGGCGACAGGGGCCTCCGCGACAGGGGCCTCCGCGACGGGGGCTGCCGCGGCCGGGGCTTCGGCGGCCGACTCGGACGGTGCCGGGCGCTCGGCCTCCTCCCGTGCCGTCGCGTCCGGGGCCGCCGGCGCCTCGGGCTGGGCGGACTCGGCCTGCGGGGCCGGGGCGCCCGCCGGGGCCGACGCGCGCCGGCCGGTCCGACGCCGGCTCCGGCCGCGCTTGGCCGCGGCCTCCGCCTCGAAGACGCTGCTGTACAGCTCCTCGTCGGGCGCGAAGTCCGGCGCCGGCAGGGCGATCGGCTCGGTGGCCCGCTCCGCGGTCTGCTCGGCCTCGGCCTCCGCCTCCTGCTCCGCCGTCGGGGTGTCGACGGTGACCAGGGTCTCGTGCTCGTGCTCGTGCGGCTGCTCGGCGCCGCCCGCGCGGGCCCGCTTGCGGCGCTTGCCGCCGCCGTTGCCGCCGGCCGACGGCTGGTCGAGGTGGACGATGACGCCACGCCCGTTGCAGTGCACACAGGTCTCGGAGAACGACTCCAGCAGACCCTGCCCGACCCGCTTGCGGGTCATCTGCACCAGACCCAGCGAGGTCACCTCGGCGACCTGGTGCTTCGTACGGTCCCGGCCCAGGCACTCCAGGAGGCGGCGCAGCACCAGGTCCCGGTTGGACTCCAGCACCATGTCGATGAAGTCGATCACGATGATGCCGCCGAGGTCGCGCAGCCTGAGCTGGCGCACGATCTCCTCGGCCGCCTCCAGGTTGTTCCTGGTGACCGTCTCCTCCAGGTTGCCGCCCTGGCCGGTGAACTTGCCGGTGTTGACGTCGACGACGACCATCGCCTCGGTCCGGTCGATCACCAGCGAACCGCCGCTGGGCAGCCAGACCTTGCGGTCCAGCGCCTTGGCGAGCTGCTCGTCGACCCGGTACGTGGCGAAGACGTCGACCTCACTGGTCCACTTGGACAGCCGGTCGGCCAGATCGGGCGCCACGTGCGAGACGTATCCGTGGACGGTCTCCCAGGCGTCCTCGCCGCTGACGACGACCTTGGTGAAGTCCTCGTTGAAGATGTCGCGGACCACCCGGACGGTCATGTCCGGCTCGCCGTACAGCAGCGTCGGCGCGTTGCCGCCGTTCTTGGACTTCTTCTGGATCTCCGCCCACTGCTGCTGGAGCCGCTCGACGTCGCGGCGCAGCTCGTCCTCGCTGGCGCCCTCGGCGGCGGTGCGCACGATGACGCCCGCGTCCTCGGGGACGATCTTCTTCAGGATGGTCTTCAGCCGGGCCCGCTCGGTGTCGGGCAGCTTGCGGCTGATGCCGGTCATCGAGCCCTCGGGCACGTAGACCAGGTAGCGGCCCGGGAGGGAGACCTGGCTGGTGAGGCGGGCGCCCTTGTGGCCGATCGGGTCCTTCGTCACCTGGACGAGCACCGACTGGCCGGACTTGAGGGCGGATTCGATGCGCCGCGGGCCGTTGGCCATGCCCAGCGCCTCGAAGTTGACCTCGCCTGCGTAGAGCACGGCGTTGCGGCCCTTGCCGATGTCGATGAAGGCGGCCTCCATCGACGGCAGCACGTTCTGCACCTTGCCGAGGTAGACGTTGCCCACGTACGAGGTGGCCTGCTCCTTGTTGACGTAGTGCTCGACGAGCACCCCGTCCTCCAGGACGCCGATCTGCGTGCGCTCGCCGTGCTGGCGGACGACCATCACCCGCTCGACGGCCTCGCGGCGGGCCAGGAACTCGGCCTCGGTGATGATCGGCACGCGCCGGCGGCCCTGCTCGCGGCCCTCGCGGCGGCGCTGCTTCTTGGCCTCCAGGCGGGTCGAGCCCTTGATGGACTGCACCTCGTCGGACGGCTCGGCCTTCGGGCGGGGCTCACGGACCTTTACGACGGTCCGCTCGGGGTCGTCGGTGGTCTGCTCGGCCTCACCGGAGGCGTCACCCGCCCGGCGGCGCCGGCGCCGGCGCCGGCGGCTGCTGCTGGAGCCGTGGCCGCCGCTCTCCTCGCCGCCCCGGGCGCCGGTGTCGTCGTCCTCGGCGTCCTCGTCGGCCTGCTCGGCGGTGTCCTCGGCGTCCTGCGCGGCCTGGTCGGCGGCGAGGTGCTCGGGGTCGGAGTCCGCGCCGTCGGCGTCGCTGTCGCCGTCGTTCTCGTTGTCGCCCAGGTCGCCCCGGCGACGACGACGGCCGCCCCGGCGACGACGACGGCGCGAGCCGCCCTCGTCGGTGTCGGCGTCGACGTCGGTGTCCTCGTCGGCCGGCTGCTCCTCCGCCTCGGCCTCCGGCTCGTCGGCCGCGACCGGCTCCACCTCGCTGGTGGTCGCGGCCCGCAACCGCTCCCCGCTCGTGCTGATCACGGCCGAGGTCCCCACCGGGTACGCGGGCGCCCAGAGCTTCGGC
>NZ_JBFAAP010000026.1:0-108706 GCF_040639815.1 Streptomyces sp. NPDC023723 | reverse complement strand
GTAGGCGGTTGGTTGTGTTTCATAGTGTTTCGGTGGTCATAGCGTAGGGGAAACGCCCGGTTACATTTCGAACCCGGAAGCTAAGCCTTACAGCGTCGATGGTACTGCAGGGGGGACCCTGTGGGAGAGTAGGACGCCGCCGAACTCCTTTTAGAGCTCTGGCTCTTGGGCAGACCGCCCGAGGGCCAGAGCTTTTTTGCGTTGAGGTAAGGTCAGGGGGCATTGTTGGCTTATTTCAACCAGGAGGCCCCCGGGTGGAGGTCCAGGAGACCCGCGTCCAGACTGACCGGGTCCTCACCATCCCGAACATCCTCAGCATGGCCCGCCTCGTCGGCGTGCCCCTCTTCCTGTGGCTGATCCTCAGGCCCGAGTTCGGCGGCCCCAAGAGCGACGGCTGGGCACTGCTGGTGCTGGCGCTCAGCGGCGTCAGCGACTACCTGGACGGCAAGCTCGCCCGGCGCTGGAACCAGATCAGCAGCCTCGGCCGGCTGCTGGACCCCGCCGCGGACCGGCTCTACATCCTGTCCACGCTGGTCGGCCTGACCTGGCGGGAGATCCTCCCACTCTGGCTGACCGCGGTACTGCTCGCGCGTGAGCTGGTCCTGCTGGTCATGGTGGGCATCCTCAGGCGGCACGGCTATCCACCGCCGCAGGTGAACTTCCTGGGGAAGGCCGCGACGTTCAACCTGATGTACGCCTTCCCGTTGCTGCTGCTCAGTGACGGCAGCGGATGGATCTCGTCACTCGCTGCTATTTTCGGATGGGCGTTCGCCGGATGGGGTACAACCCTGTACTGGTGGGCAGGAGTCCTCTACATGGTTCAGGTCCGCCGCTTGGTCCGCGCGGACACCATGACCGATTGAACTCGCCCACTGTGCGGCCGTAGCGGCCCCGATGGCCCGCGCTGGAAAAGTGCGGGACAATCGAGGCGGGTGAAGTCGGTCAGACCGTCGTCTCTTAGAGGAGGACGCTTCCGACATGAAGGCCGTCGTGATGGCCGGAGGCGAAGGCACACGCCTTCGTCCCATGACCTCAAGCATGCCCAAGCCGCTCCTGCCGGTGGCCAACCGGCCGATCATGGAGCACGTTCTGCGGCTGCTCAAAAGGCATGGGCTCAACGAGACCGTCGTGACCGTGCAGTTCCTGGCCTCCCTGGTCAAGAACTACTTCGGTGACGGTGAAGAGCTCGGAATGGAGCTCACCTATGCCAATGAGGAGAAGCCACTCGGTACCGCCGGAAGCGTCAAGAACGCCGAAGAGGCGTTGAAGGACGATGCCTTCCTCGTCATCTCCGGCGATGCGCTGACCGACTTCGACCTCACCGAGCTGATCAATTTCCACAAGGAGAAGGGCGCGCTGGTCACCGTATGCCTGACGCGCGTACCCAATCCCCTTGAATTCGGTATCACCATCGTCGACGAGGACGGGAAGGTCGAACGCTTCCTGGAGAAGCCGACCTGGGGCCAGGTCTTCTCGGACACCGTGAACACCGGTATCTACGTCATGGAGCCCGAGGTCTTCGACTACGTCGAGGCCGATGTCTCCGTCGACTGGTCCGGCGATGTCTTCCCGCAGCTGATGAAGGAAGGCAAGCCGATCTACGGCTACATCGCCGAGGGGTACTGGGAGGACGTCGGCACCCACGAGAGCTATGTGAAGGCCCAGGCGGACGTCCTGGAGGGCAAGGTCGACGTCGACATCGACGGCTTCGAGCTCTCGCCCGGTGTGTGGGTGGCCGAGGGCGCGGAGGTACATCCGGACGCCGTGCTCCGGGGGCCGCTCTACGTCGGCGACTACGCCAAGGTCGAGGCCGGCGCCGAGATCCGGGAACACACCGTCATCGGCTCCAACGTCGTCGTCAAGAGCGGCGCCTTCCTGCACAAGGCCGTCGTGCACGACAACGTGTACGTCGGCCCGCACAGCAACCTGCGCGGCTGCGTCGTCGGCAAGAACACCGACATCATGCGCGCGGCGCGGATCGAGGACGGCGCGGTCATCGGCGACGAGTGCCTGGTCGGTGAGGAATCGATCGTCCAGGGCAACGTACGGGTGTACCCGTTCAAGACCGTCGAGGCCGGCGCGTTCGTCAACACCTCGGTGATCTGGGAGTCCCGGGGACAGGCGCACCTGTTCGGCGCCAGAGGGGTCTCCGGCATTCTGAACGTCGAGATCACTCCGGAACTGGCGGTGCGGCTGGCCGGTGCCTACGCGACGACCCTCAAGAAGGGGTCGACCGTCACCACGGCCCGCGACCACTCCCGAGGCGCCCGTGCGCTCAAGCGCGCGGTCATCTCAGCGTTGCAGGCCAGCGCCATCGACGTACGGGACCTGGAGAACGTACCGCTGCCGGTGGCACGGCAGCAGACCGCGCGGGGCAGTGCCGGCGGCATCATGATCCGCACCACGCCCGGGGTGCCGGACTCGGTCGACATCATGTTCTTCGACAGCCAGGGCGCCGACCTGTCGCAGGGCAGCCAGCGGAAGCTGGACCGGGTGTTCGCCAGGCAGGAGTACCGGCGGGCGTTCCCCGGCGAGATCGGCGACCTGCACTTCCCGTCCAGCGTGTTCGACTCGTACACCGGGTCGCTGCTGCGCAACGTCGACACGGCGGGGATCGCCGAGTCGGGGCTGAAGGTCGTGGTCGATGCCTCCAACGGCAGTGCCGGGCTCGTGCTGCCCAGTCTGCTCGGCAAGCTGGGGGTCGACTCGCTGACCATCAACCCCGGGCTCGACGAGTCCCGGCCGACCGAGTCGGCCGACATGCGCCGGTCCGGGCTGGTGCGGCTCGGGGAGATCGTGGCGTCCTCGCGGGCCGCGTTCGGGGTGCGGTTCGACCCGGTCGGGGAGCGGCTGTCGCTCGTCGACGAGAAGGGCCGGATCATCGAGGACGACCGGGCGCTGCTGGTACTGCTCGATCTGATCGCCGCCGAGCGGCGCAGCGGGCGGGTGGCGCTGCCGGTGACCACCACCCGGATCGCCGAGCAGGTAGCGGCGTACCACGGGACCCAGGTGGAGTGGACGACCACCTCTCCCGACGACCTGACCCGGGTCGGCGGCGAGGAGGGGACGATCTTCGGCGGTGACGGCAAGGGCGGTTTCATCGTCCCCGAGTTCAGCAGCGTCTACGACGGCACCGCGGCCTTCGTGCGGCTGATCGGGCTGGTGGCGCGCACGCAGCTCACGCTGAGCCAGATCGACGCCCGCATCCCGCGGGCGCACGTCCTCAGGCGCGATCTGGCGACCCCGTGGGCGGTCAAGGGGCTTGTCATGCGCCGCGTCGTGGAGGAGGCGGGAGACCGCTCCGTGGACACCACCGACGGGGTGCGGGTCGTGGAGGCCGACGGGCGCTGGGTCATGGTGCTGCCGGACCCGGCCGAGGCGGTCACCCACCTGTGGGCCGAGGGCCCCGACGACGCCTCCGCGCAGGCACTGCTCGACGAGTGGTCGGCGGTCGTGGACAGCGCCGGCCGGTAAGAACCGCGGTACGCCCCACCGGCGTGCCGGACAAGTGCCCCCAAGGGGGCCTGTCCGGCACGCCGGTGGGGCCGTTCGGAGGCAGGGGCGGCGGCGTGCGACGATGTGCGGCATGCCGCAGCAACCCCCCGTTCGGAGCACAGCCACGCGGCCCACACGTCCGGACGCGTCCATGTCGTTGCTCACCAACGTCATGGACCACAGCCTCGACGACGGTTACGCCGAGGCCGCGGCACGCAAGCGGGCCGCGGGCACCGGTGGCCTGCCCAAGACCCTGCGGGCCAAGCTGGGCCTGGCCGCCGGGCTGGTGCTGGCCGCCCTGGTGGTGACCGTCGGAGCCGCCCAGGCGCGCGTCGCGGCCCCGGCCGCCGCCAAGGAACGCGAGGAACTGATCGACCGCATCGACCAGGAGACCTCGGCGGCGGACGACCTGGAGGGCGACGTCGACGCACTGCGCGAGGACGTGAGCGCGCGCCAGCGCGAGGCGCTCCAGCACACCGGGGACGGCGACCGCGGCGAACTGGTCGGGGTGCTGTCCGGGGCCGTCGCCGTACACGGGCCCGGAGTGAAGCTCGTGGTGAACGACGCCAAGGACGCCTCCACGGGCGGCGACGGCACACCGCGCGGAACCTCCGGGTTCTCCGACACCGGCCGGGTGCGCGACCGGGACATGCAGCGGGTCGTCAACGGACTGTGGGCCTCGGGCGCCGAAGCCGTCTCCATCAACGGGCAGCGGCTGACCGCGCTCTCCGCGATCAGGGCCGCGGGCGACGCGATACTGGTCGACAACAGGCCGCTGGTGCCGCCCTACACGGTGCTCGCCGTGGGTGACGGGCAACAGCTCGGCAGCAGGTTCCAGAACAGCGCCGACGGGCTGTATCTGAACGCCCTGGAGGAGAACTACGGCATCCGGACCGGTATCTCCACTGAGGACGACCTCCGGCTGCCGGCCGCACCGAGTGTCATCGTACGAACCGCACAACCGAAAACCGAGAAGGGCACAACGTGATCGCCGTACTGGGCCTCGTCGTGGGAGTCGTGGCCGGCTTGCTGGTCCGGCCGGAGGTTCCGGCCGCCGTCGAGCCTTATCTGCCGATCGCCGTGGTCGCGGCGCTGGACGCCGTGTTCGGCGGGCTGCGGGCCATGCTCGACGGCATCTTCGACGACAAGGTCTTCGTGGTGTCGTTCCTGTCGAACGTGGTCGTGGCCGCGCTGATCGTCTTCCTGGGCGACAAGTTGGGCGTCGGCGCCCAGCTGTCCACCGGAGTCGTGGTCGTCCTCGGCATCCGGATCTTCTCCAACGCCGCGGCGATCCGCCGGCACGTGTTCCGGGCGTGAGACCGATGAGCGACAAGGACGAACGGGCGGAGCACCGGCTCCGCGCCGAACTGCCCGAAGAGGTCGCGCCGCTTCCCGCGCCGGCCCCGGGCCAGGGCCCGGCCGCGCGGCCGGAGCCCGGGACCACCGGACGCCAGCGGCTGGCGCAGGGGCTGTGGCCGCCGCGGGTAACCCGGGCCCAACTGATCGTCGCCCTGCTGCTGTTCGGGCTCGGCTTCGGCCTGGCCGTACAGGTGGCGTCCAACAGCGACGGGGACAGCGCGCTGCGGGGGGCCCGGCAGGAGGACCTGGTCCGCATCCTCGATGAACTCGATGACCGTACGCAACGTCTTCAGGACGAGAAGCAGGGCCTGGAGGCGCAGCGGGACGAGCTGGAGAACAGCTCCGACCAGGCCGAGGAGGCCCGTAAGCAGACGATCGAGAAGGAGCGGCAACTCGGCGTCCTGGCGGGCACGGTGGCCGCGCAGGGACCGGGGATCATGATGACGATCGCGGACCCGAAGGGATCGGTCGAGGCGGACATGCTGCTCGACGCGATCCAGGAACTGCGTGCCGCCGGCGCGGAGGCCATCCAGGTCAACGGCGTACGGGTGGTCGCCGGTACCTATCTGACGGACTCCGACGACGGCGTGAGCGTCGACGGGAACAAGATCGCCGCGCCGTATCGTTTCAAGGTCATCGGGAAGCCGCAGGACCTCGAGCCCGCGCTCAACATCCCTGGGGGAGTGGTGCAGACTCTGGAGAAGGAACAGGCCACCGCTACTGTTGAGCGGTCGAGCAAGATCGTCGTGGACGCCTTGCGAGCGGCGAAGCGGCCTGACTACGCTCGGTCGTCCTCCGAGTGAACCGGGGGCGCATGGGCGCTGTCCGGCGGGGGCATGAGCTTGCGGGGGGTCGGCGCACCGAATGGGTGGTGCGTGGTGGAAACTGTCTGGTGGAGACGGACGTTGTCAGGATGTCCGGGTCGGCCAGTACGTTCAGTCAGGGTTCGTCCTGCCCCACGGGCGGGTCTGTTTCGGTCAAGGGGAATCGCCCGTGAAGTTGTTTGCGAAGTTGTTCGGCAAGAGCGCGCGAGAGAGCGGCGAGAACGCGACCGCTCGCCATCGCGCGCAGCCCGACGCGGAGGGCGGGCGTCCGCTGTTCCGCGACCAGGTGGGTGGTCAGGGCGCGCCGTCTGTTGACCCTGCGCAGTCCGGCGGCATAGGTTTCGGGCAACCGTCGACCTCAAGTACGGGTTCAGGGTTCGACCCCGGTCCGTACGCGTCCAACGCCCCGGCGGGGCAGCCGCCGCAGGAGGATCCGTCCATGTCGGCCCTGGTGTGTACGAGGTGCGGTAACCGCAACGCGGAGAACAGCCGCTTCTGCTCCAACTGCGGCGCGCCGCTGCGGTCCGGGGCGCACGCGGAGCGTCCCTCGGAGACGACGTCCACGATCTCGATCTCCGGTCTCGAGGCGTACGACGCCGAGGTCACCGGGCAGACGCAGATGCCGACGCTGTCCCCGGAGGCGCAGGCCGCCGTGGAGGCGCTGCCGCTGGGTTCCGCGCTGCTGGTCGTGCGCCGGGGTCCGAACTCGGGCAGCCGGTTCCTGCTGGACGGCGAGCTGACCACGGCCGGACGGCACCCGCAGAGCGACATCTTCCTGGACGACGTCACGGTCTCCCGTCGGCACGTGGAGTTCCGCCGGCAGCCGGACGGGTCGTTCACGGTCGCCGACGTGGGCAGCCTGAACGGCACGTACGTCAACCGGGAGCGGATCGACGAGGTCGCTCTGTCCAACGGCGACGAGGTGCAGATCGGCAAGTACCGGCTGGTCTTCTACGCGAGCCAGCGGGGCTACTGAGCCGCCCCGGGCTCCGTCCGGGGAGATCCCCAGGGAAGGGCCATGCTGCAAACACCGAGCGGTGGTGCCGGCCACGGCACCGCCGCCGCGGACGGACTGCTGAGCATCGGCGCGGTGCTGAACGTGCTGCGTGACGAGTTCCCCGACATCACGATCTCGAAGATCCGATTCCTGGAGTCGGAGGGGCTCGTCGATCCGCGGCGGACCCCCGCCGGGTACCGCAAGTTCAGCGCCCGTGACGTCGAGCGTCTCGGGCATGTGCTGCGGATGCAGCGCGACCACTATCTGCCGCTCAAGGTGATCCGCGAGCACCTGGACGCCATGGAGCGCGGCGAGGCGGTGCCGCTGCCGACCGTGGGGCGGCAGCGGGAGGCCGGCGAGGCGCTGCCGGAGCCCGTCGCGGCGCCGACTGCGGCCCGGATCGGGCGGGCGGAGCTGCTCGCCGCGGTCGGCATAGAGGAGCGGCAGCTCGACGAGTGGGAGGCGTACGGCCTGATCGCCCCGCTGCCGGACGGGGCGTACGACGCGGAGGCGGCCACCGTGGCCACCCTCGTGGTGGAGCTGGGACGGTTCGGGATCGAGCCGCGGCACCTGAGGGTGATGAAGGCCGCCGCCGACCGGGAGGCCGGGCTGGTGGACCAGGTGGTGGCCCCGCTCAGGCGTCACCGGAACCCGCAGACCAGGGCGCACGCGGAGGCTCGTACCAAGGAGCTGGCGGGGCTCGCGGTGCGGCTGCACGCCGCTCTGGTGCAGACCGCCCTCGGGGTGCGGCTGCCGTGATGCGGAGCCCGGATCGGTCACCCGTTCCCGGCCCGACTACCCAAACGTCCCGGGCACGGCCTAGGGTTGCTGTGTGAACGAGCTCGATGTCGTAGGTGTCCGGGTCGAGATGCCCTCCAACCAACCGATCGTGCTGCTGCGTGAAGTGGGAGGAGACCGCTACCTTCCCATCTGGATCGGTCCCGGGGAGGCGACGGCGATCGCCTTCGCCCAGCAGGGCATGGCTCCCGCACGGCCGCTGACCCACGACCTGTTCAAGGACGTGCTGGAAGCCGTCGGCCAGGAGCTCACCGAGGTGCGCATCACCGACCTGCGGGAAGGTGTCTTCTACGCCGAGCTGGTCTTCGCCAGCGGGGTCGAGGTGAGCGCGCGGCCGTCCGACGCCATAGCGCTGGCGCTGCGCACCGGTACGCCGATCTTCGGCAGCGACACGGTGCTGGACGACGCCGGTATCGCGATCCCGGACGAGCAGGAGGACGAGGTGGAGAAGTTCCGCGAGTTCCTCGACCAGATCTCGCCGGAGGATTTCGGCAGCAGCAATCAGTGACGGCCGTCCGAAAAAGGACATTCGGCTAGCCCTTCCCCGCAAGGGGACACGGCAAACCACTCTTAGGGTGATTATCACTCGGCGTGCCGAGTGTGGCGATCGTTGACGCACCCTTGGTGACTGCCTACCTTCGAGGAGGCAGGTCAAGGACGGAGGTCGGCGTGAGAAGCAGCGGCGACGGTACGGTGGGACGTGCTCCCGCACGCGGTCTCGGAGCCGGTGCTCCGTACTCTCCCGAGGGTTCTCGGATTCGCCCGGGCGGGGGATACCCGCAGCCCGGTGGTACGGCCGACCACGCCCCGCGGCGACCTGCGGTGGTGCCGAGCGGCGGAGGGGCGGCGTCCATGGCGTCCGAGCAGATCGGCTACCGGGGGCCCACGGCCTGCGCGGCCGCCGGGATCACCTACCGGCAACTCGACTACTGGGCCCGTACCGGACTGGTCGAACCGAGCGTGCGGCCGGCCCACGGGTCCGGGACCCAGCGGCTGTACAGCTTCCGCGACGTGGTTGTACTGAAGATCGTCAAGCGGTTCCTCGACACCGGTGTGTCGCTCCAGAACATCCGGACCACCGTGCGGCATCTCAGGGAGAGCGGTTTTCGCGACCTGGAGCGGATGACGCTGATGAGCGACGGTGCCACCGTCTACGAGTGCACTTCGCCGGACGAGGTGCACGCCCTGCTCCAGGGCGGCCAGGGGATCTTCGGGATCGCCGTCGGGGTGGTGTGGCGGGACGTGGAGAGCGCCCTGTCGCAGTTGCACGGGGAGCGGGTCGACACCGGCGAGACCCTGGTCGGGAACAATCCGGCGGACGAACTGGCCCGGCGGCGCAACCGGGCGGTCTGAGCCCGTCCGAGCCCCCGCCGGGCCGGGCGTGCGGGCGCGTTGTCAGTGGCGTAGGGCAGCATCGGAGATGTGAGAACCGCGCCCACGATCCTGCATCTCGACATGGACGCCTTCTTCGCCTCGGTGGAGCAGGCGTCCAAGCCGAGCCTGCGCGGGAAGGCCGTGGTCGTGGGCGGGCTGGGGCCGCGCGGCGTGGTGGCCACGGCCTCGTACGAGGCCCGGGTCTTCGGTGTCCACTCGGCGATGCCCATGGCCCAGGCCCGGCGGCTCGCGCCCAACGCCGCCTGTCTGGTGCCGCGCTTCCAGCTCTACCGGTCGGTCAGCGAGCAGGTGATGGAGCTGCTGCGGGCGCTGTCCCCGCTGGTGGAGCCGCTCAGCCTGGACGAGGCGTTCGTGGACCTGGAGGCCGGCGGGACCGCCTGGGACGCGGAGTCGGCCCGGCTGACCGGCATCCGGCTGCGGGAGGACATCCGGGCCGTCACCGGACTGACGGGGTCGGTGGGGCTGGCCGCCTCCAAGATGCTCGCCAAGATCGCCTCCGAGGACGCCAAGCCGGACGGGCTGGTGCTGATCGAGCCGGGCACCGAGCGCCGGCTGCTCGCGCCGCTGTCGGTGCGGATCCTGCCCGGAGTGGGACCGGCGACCGGTGACCACCTGCGGCGGGCCGGGATGACCACGGTCGGCGAGCTCGCCGAGGCGGGCGAGGACGAGCTGGTCCGGCTGCTGGGCAAGGCGCACGGACACGCGCTGTACGCGATGGCGCTGGCGCACGACGAGCGGCCCGTGGTGGCCGAGCGGGAGACCAAGTCGGTGTCGGTGGAGGACACCTACGACGTCGACATCCACGACCGGACGCGGGTCGGTCTCGAGGTGCGGCGGCTGGCCGGCCGGTGTGTGGCGCGGCTGCGCGGGGCCGGGCTGTCCGGGCGCACCATCGTGCTGAAGGTACGGCGGTACGACTTCTCCACCCTGACCCGGTCCGAGACGCTGCGCGGGCCCACGGACGACCCGGCGGTGGTCGCGGAGGCGGCCGCGCGGCTCCTGGACGCCGTGGACACCACCGGCGGGGTGCGGCTGCTCGGCGTGGGGGTCACCGGGCTCGCCGACTACACGCAGGAGGACCTGTTCGCGCAGGCGGCGGGGGAGCGGGCGGCGGAGGAGGCGGAGCCGGCGGGGTCCACCGGGCTTTCGGGGGCGGCGGAGGGGGGCGGCCGGGCCGCGTCCGCCGAGCCGGAGATCCCGCCCGCCGAGCGGCGCTGGCCCTCGGGGCACGACGTACGGCACGCCGTGTACGGGCACGGGTGGGTGCAGGGCAGTGGTCTGGGGCGGGTCACGGTGCGGTTCGAGACGCCGTTGTCGACCAGGCCGGGGCGGGTGCGGACGTTCCGCACCGACGACCCGGAACTGGAGCCGGCGGATCCGCTGCCGCTGGTGGAACGAAGACCCGGGGACACCGTGGCCGGACCGGTCGAGCCGGTGGACGGGGCGGGGTGACCGCGCGGCCACTGTGCGGGCGGTGCGGGGACAGCCGCGCGGTGCGGTTCGGGTGAGGTGGGGCGGGCGGAGGCGGGGCGGGCGGAGGCGTGAGGTGCCGGTCACGCGTGGGACGAGTGGGGCGGGGTGCAGCCGCCGGGTGGGGGTGGCGAGGCTCGGGGCCCGGTGACGGGGGAACGGGCAAGAGCGGCTTTTCCGCGGGGCGTGGGACGCGCGGGAG
This sequence comes from Streptomyces sp. NPDC023723, assembly GCF_040639815.1. Lineage (NCBI taxonomy): Bacteria > Bacillati > Actinomycetota > Actinomycetes > Kitasatosporales > Streptomycetaceae > Streptomyces > Streptomyces sp. NPDC023723. Next base: position 98,166 of record NZ_JBFAAP010000026.1, on the reverse strand, counting down.
GCTGCTCGGGGGTGCTGAACCCGTACTCGCCTCAGGTCGGCTCCTCCTGGCCCGCCAGGCGGCCGAAGTCGTGGTCGGGGAGCGAGGGCGGGGCGGCGAGGTCGAGACCGTAGTGGTGGTAGAGCTGGAGTTCCTGTTCCGGGGAGAGGTGGCGGCCGACGCCGAAGTCGGGGGCCTCCTTGATCAGCGCGCGGTCGAAGGGCACCCGCAGCGTGCCGTCGACCAGTTCGCTGGGCTCCAGGGGGACGAAGGCGTCCCGGCTGAACAGGCCGGTGCGTATGGCCGCCCATTCGGGTATGCCGGTGGCGTCGTCGAGGTAGACCTCGTCGACGGTGCCGATCCTCGTGCCGTCGCGGTCGAACGCCTTGCGGCCGATCAGGTTGCGGGGATCGATGTCGGTACGCACGGGCCCTCCAGGTGGTCGCCAACCATCCGGTACATCATCCGTAAGCACTACAAAAGAGCACATTTGGCTGTGCGGCCACTCGAAAGACCGTGCGTGGGGGTCGCTGGTACGCTGGCAAACGGCTGCTGACCCCGTGCGGGAGAGTCCTCCGGTTACACCGGAGGCGCCGAAGGAGCAACTCCTCCCCGGAATCTCTCAGGCTCACGTACCGCACGGACGAGGTCACTCTGGAAAGCAGGGCGGGTGTCGACGGCTTCCGCTCTCACCGACGGTGAAAGCCGGGACGGCCCGACAGGATCCCGGTGAAGCTCTCAGGTCGAGATGACAGAGGGGGAGGCCGTCCGGGCACCCGCGCCATGGTGCCCCTCGCAGGTCGCGTCAGACCAGGAGGCCTCCGCAATGACCGCCCATCCCACGCCGCGCACCCCGCTCGCCGAGCTCGAACAGGGCATTCCGTTCGAGCAGCGCCACATCGGCCCCGACCAGGAAGCCCGGGCCAAGATGCTGGCCCAGGTCGGGTACGGCTCGCTCGACGAGCTGACCGCCGCCGCCGTGCCCGAGGTGATCAGGAACGCCGGCGCGCTGGACCTGCCCCGGGGGCGCACGGAGGCCGAGGTGCTGGCCGAGCTGCGCTCGCTCGCCGACCGCAACCAGGTGCTCGACTCGATGATCGGGCTCGGCTACTACGGCACCTTCACGCCGCCCGTCATCCTGCGCAACGTCATGGAGAACCCCGCCTGGTACACCGCGTACACGCCGTACCAGCCGGAGATCTCGCAGGGCCGCCTGGAGGCGCTGCTCAACTTCCAGACGACGGTGGCCGAGCTGACCGGTCTGCCCACCTCCGGGGCCTCGCTGCTGGACGAGGGCACGGCGGCCGCCGAGGCGATGGCGCTGTCGCGGCGGATGGGGAAGAACAAGAAGGGCCTGTTCCTGGTCGACGCGGACGCGCTGCCGCAGACCATCGCCGTGATCCGGACCCGGGCGGAGCCGACCGGGGTCGAGGTGGTCGTCGCCGACCTCGGCGACGGCATCCCGGCCGAGGTCGCCGAGCGGGAGATCAACGGGGTCCTGCTCCAGTACCCGGGCGCCTCCGGTGCCGTACGCGACCTCAAGCCGGTCATCGACCGGGCGCACGAGCTGGGCGCGCTGGTCACCGTCGCCGCCGACCTGCTGGCGCTGACCCTGCTGAAGTCGCCCGGTGAGCTGGGCGCCGACATCGCGGTGGGCAGCACGCAGCGGTTCGGGGTGCCGATGGGGTTCGGCGGGCCGCACGCCGGCTACATGGCCGTCCAGGAGAAGATGGCGCGCAGCCTGCCCGGGCGGCTGGTGGGCGTCTCGGTGGACGCCGACGGAAACCGGGCCTACCGGCTGGCGCTCCAGACGCGTGAGCAGCACATCCGCCGGGAGAAGGCCACCAGCAACATCTGCACCGCGCAGGTGCTGCTCGCCGTGATGGCCGGGATGTACGCCGTCTACCACGGGCCGGACGGGCTGCGCGGCATCGCCCGGCGCACCCACCGGTACGCCGCGATCCTCGCCGCGGGCCTCGCGGCCGGCGGGATCGAGGTCGTGCACGGCGACTACTTCGACACGGTCACCGCGCGGGTGCCCGGGCGGGCCGCCGAGGTCGTCGCCGCGGCCCGGCAGAACGGTGTCAACCTGCGGCTCGTCGACGCCGACCAGGTCTCGATGGCCTGCGACGAGACCACCACGCGGGCCCAGGTGGGCGGGGTGTGGAACGCGTTCGGGGTCGAGGGCGACATCGAGGCGCTGGACGCGGCGACCGCGGACGCGCTGCCGGCCGGACTGCTGCGCACCGACGAGTTCCTCACCCACCCGGTCTTCCACCAGCACCGCTCCGAGACCGCCATGCTGCGCTACCTGCGCCGCCTGGCCGACCGGGACTACGCGCTGGACCGCGGCATGATCCCGCTGGGCTCCTGCACCATGAAGCTCAACGCGACCACCGAGATGGAGCCGGTGACCTGGCCCGAGTTCGGGCAGCTGCACCCCTTCGCCCCGGCCGAGCAGGCACAGGGCTATCTGACGCTCATCCGGGAGCTGGAGGAGCGGCTGGCCGAGGTCACCGGGTACGACAACGTCTCGCTCCAGCCCAACGCCGGGTCGCAGGGCGAGCTGGCCGGACTGCTCGCCGTACGCGGGTACCACCGGGCCAACGGGGACGAGCAGCGGACGGTGTGCCTGATTCCGTCGTCCGCGCACGGGACCAACGCCGCCAGCGCCGTGATGGCCGGGATGAGGGTCGTCGTCGTCAAGACCGCCGAGGACGGCGAGGTCGACGTCGAGGACCTGCGGGCCAGGATCGAGCAGTACCGCGACGAGCTGGCGGTGCTGATGATCACCTACCCGTCCACGCACGGCGTGTTCGAGGCGCACGTCACCGACATCTGCGCGGCCGTGCACGAGGCGGGCGGCCAGGTGTACGTGGACGGCGCCAACCTCAACGCCCTGGTGGGGCTCGCCGAGCCGGGGCACTTCGGCGGCGACGTCTCCCACCTCAACCTGCACAAGACGTTCTGCATCCCGCACGGCGGCGGCGGTCCCGGCGTCGGCCCGGTCGCCGTACGGTCGCACCTCGCGCCGTACCTGCCCAACCACCCGCTCCAGCCCGCGGCCGGCCCGCAGACGGGCGTGGGCCCGGTCTCGGCGGCTCCCTGGGGCTCGGCGGGCATTCTGCCCATCTCCTGGGCGTACGTGCGTCTGATGGGCGGTGAGGGGCTGAAGCGGGCCACGCAGGTGGCGGTGCTCTCCGCCAACTACGTCGCCAAGCGCCTGGAGCCGCACTACCCGGTGCTGTACACGGGTCCGGGCGGGCTGGTCGCGCACGAGTGCGTCATCGACCTGCGGCCGCTGACCAAGGCGACCGGCGTGAGCGTCGACGACGTCGCCAAGCGGCTGATCGACTACGGCTTCCACGCGCCGACGATGTCGTTCCCGGTGGCCGGGACGCTGATGATCGAGCCGACCGAGTCCGAGGACCTGACCGAACTGGACCGGTTCTGCGACGCGATGATCGCCATCCGCGCGGAGATCGAGAAGGTCGGCTCGGGCGAGTGGTCCGCCGCCGACAACCCGCTGCGGAACGCGCCGCACACCGCCGCCGCGCTCGGCGCGGAGTGGGCGCACGGGTACACCCGCGAGGAGGCGGTCTTCCCGGCCGGGGTGTCGGCGGCCGACAAGTACTGGCCGCCGGTGCGCCGTATCGACCAGGCCTTCGGGGACCGGAACCTGGTCTGCTCCTGCCCGCCGCTGGACGCGTACGAGGACTGAGCACGAGATGCGAAGGGGCCCCGCCGAACGGCGGGGCCCCTTCGCGTTGCCGTCACGCGGTGGCGAGGGCCACCTCGGTGGACTTGACCAGCGCGACGACCGGCAGGCCGGGGGCCAGGGCCAGGTCGTCGGCGGCGTCCCGGGTGATGGCGGCGGTCAGTTCGGCGCCCTCGACGGAGATCTTCACAGCGGCCATCGCGTCGCCGGCGGTGAGCGCGGTGACCGTACCGGGCAGCCGGTTGCGCAGGGACAGGCCCGTGACGGAGGCGGTGGCCAGGGACACCTCCGTCGACTTCACCAGGGCCCGGACGGCCGAGCCCGGGGCGAGCGCGAGGTCGTCGGCGGCCTCCCGGGTGATCGCCGCGGTGAGGTCCTGGCCGTCGGCCAGACGGATCCGGACCGTTGCCATCGCCTCGCCGGGGGTGACGGCGGTGACGGTGCCGGGGAGCTGGTTGCGGATGCTCAGGCTCATGGATGCCTCGCTGAGGTCGGACGGGCGGGAGGGTGAGTCCACAGTAGTCCGATATGCCCGTTAAGCGGGCTGATTCGAGGCTTCGCGTCGGGTAAAAGGTTCGCGGATTGATCCGAATGTTTCGAGATGCCGGGACGGCTGGGCTTCCGTGAGCAAAGATTCGTGGTGCACAGGGGGTTGCCACCGTTTGTGCGCTGTCTCTAGGGTGCGGCAACAGCGCAGCTTTCTGGATTTTCTCCGAAACTTTCGTACCCAAGGAGCGCATCATGGGCGACCCGGCACTGTCCCGCCGCGGCTTCCTGGCGGCCTCGGCCGCGGCCGGTCTGGGCATGACGGCACTGAGCGGCTGCGGCGGTGACTCGGACGAAGGGTCGTCCGGGACCACCACCATCGAGTGGTGGAACATCTCCACCACCCAGCCGACCAAGGACGTCTGGGCGGCCCTCGCCAAGAAGTTCGAGGCGCGGAACCCCCAGGTGAAGATAAAGATCGTCCAGCTGGAGAACGACGCCTACAAGTCGAAGATGACGGCGCTGATCGCCTCCGGCAAGCTCCCGGACATCTTCCACACCTGGGGCGGCGGGGTCCTCAAGCAACAGGTCGACGCGGGCCTCGTCGAGGACCTCACCGACCGCACCAGGGAGTGGGCCGACGGCATGCTCCCGGTCGCCAAGGAGCCGTACCTGATCGACGACAAGCTCTACGGCATCCCGTTCGACAGCGGCATGGTCGGCTTCTGGTACAACAAGGCGCTCTTCAAGAAGGCCGGCGTCAGCGCTCCGCCCACCACTTGGAACGGCTTCCTGGCCGCCGTCCGCGCGCTGAAGTCGGAGAACATCGTGCCGCTCGCCCTGGCCGGCAAGGAGAAGTGGCCCGGCATGTACTACTGGGCCTACCTGGCGATGCGGGTCGGCGGCGCGGCGGCCGTGCAGCAGGCCGCCGACGACCAGGACTTTACCGGGGAAGCGTTCGTGCGGGCCGGGCAGCTGCTGAAGGAACTGGCCGATCTCCAGCCGTTCCAGAAGGGCTTCCTCGGCGCCGCCTACTCCGCGCCGAACGGGCAGGCCGCCGCCGTCGGCAACGGCAAGGCCGCGATGGAACTGATGGGCCAGTGGGCCCCGGTGGTGCAGGCCGACTCGGGCAAGGGGCTCGGGGACGACCTCGGCTTCTTCCCGTTCCCGGCGGTCGAGGGCGGCAAGGGCGCCCTCACCGAGGTGTTCGGCGGGGCCAACGGCCACGCCCTGCGGCGCGATGCCCCGCAGGCCGCCGTGGACTTCCTGAAGTTCTTCGCCTCCGAGGCCACCGACCGGGAACTGGTCACCAAGACCGGTGTGCTGCCGGTGGTCCCGGCCGCCGAGAGCGCCCTGACCGACGTCAACCTGACGGCCGTACAGAAGCAGCTGAAGGCGGCCACCGGCTTCCAGCTCTATCTCGACCAGGCCTACGCGCCCGCCGTCGGCCAGGAGGTCAACGACAGTGTCGCCGCGCTCATCGCCGGCTCCAAGTCGCCCGAGCAGGTCACCGAGTCGATCACCAAGGTCGCGAAGGAAGAGCGGTAACCGCCGATGACCTCCACGTTCCTGCCGGACAAGCGGACCGGCCCCGGCGGCGGCCCGCCGCCCCCGCCGGCCGCCGCGGCCCGGGGGCGGTCCCGGCGCCGGATCACCCACTGGCTCACCGCGGTCGGCTTCCAAGTGCCCGCCCTGGTGCTGTTCCTCGTCCTGGTCGTGCTGCCGATCCTGTTCGCGCTGTACGCCGCCTTCTTCCGGTGGGGCGGCTTCGGCATGCCCTCGGACTACATCGGCACCGAGAACTTCACCCGGCTCTTCGACGACCCGGTCTTCCTCGGCGACCTGTGGCGCTGTCTGGTGCTGGTGGTGCTGTCGCTGGTGCTGCAACTGCCGTTCGCGCTGGCCATGGCGGTCCTGCTGAACCAGCGGATGCGCGGCCGGGCGGTCTACCGGATGCTGTTCTTCGCGCCGTACGTGCTCTCCGAGGCGATCACCGGGGTGCTGTTCGGCATGATCTTCGCGCCGGACGACGGGCTCGCCGACCGGGCGCTGGGCGGCGTCGGCCTGGACGGGCTGGGCGGGGAGTGGTTCGCCGACCCGTCGATGGTGATGGCGACTCTCTTCCTCGTCATGACCTGGAAGTACTTCGGTTTCCACATGATGCTCTACCTGGCCGGACTCCAGTCCATCCCGAAGGAGTTGACCGAGGCCGCGCTCATCGACGGCGCGAACGCCTGGCAGCGCTTTCGCAACGTCACCCTGCCGCTGCTGGCGCCCACCCTGCGGATCAGCGTGTTCCTGTCCGTGATCGGCGCCATCCAGCTGTTCGACCTGGTGTGGGTGGTCACCCAGGGCGGCCCCGACCACCACTCCGAGACCATGGCCGTCACCATGTTCCAGTTCGGGTTCAAGCGCTACCAGGTCGGCTACGCCAGCGCGATCAGCGTCGTCATGTTCGGCATCAGCCTCGTCTTCGCCCTCGCCTACCAGCGGTTCGTGCTGCGGCGCGACCTCCAGGGGGCCACCACGACCATGAGGGGAGACGGCAAGTGAGCACCACGTCCCGCAAGTCCCGCGGGCGGACCCTGCCGCTGCACATCGTCCTGACCGTCGTCGGCGCCGTCATGGCCGTACCGCTGCTGTACGCCGTGCTGTCCGGTTTCAAGTCCAGCGATCAGCTCTCCGACAATCCGGTGGGGCTGCCGAGTCCGTGGCAGGTCTCCAACTACACCGGCATCCTCGGCTCGGGCTCCTTCTGGCGGCTGGTCGGCAACAGCACGCTGATCGCGGTGGCGACCACCGTGATCGTGGTCGCGGTCTCCGCGCTCGCCGCGTTCTCCTTCGCGCGGTTCGCGTTCCGCGGCCGGGAGGCGCTGTTCACGCTGTTCACGATGGGGCTGATGTTCCCCTTCGCGGTGGCGGCGCTGCCGCTGTTCCTGCTGCTGCGCTCGATGGGGCTGCTGGACAACCCGCTCGGTGTGATCCTCCCGCAGGCCGCCTTCGGACTGCCGATGACCATCATCATCCTGCGTGGCTTCTTCCGGGAGATTCCCGGTGAGCTGGAGGAGGCGGCCACCCTGGACGGCTGCGGGCCGTTCGGTTTCTTCTGGCGGGTGCTGCTGCCGATGGCCCGGCCGGCCCTCGGCACGGTGTCGGTGCTGGCCGTGGTGACCAGCTGGAACAACTTCTTCCTGCCGCTGCTGGTGTTCACCGACTCGACCTGGTGGACCATCCCGATCGGGGTCCAGCAGTTCCAGGGCCAGTACTCCGCCGACACCGCCCGGGTCTTCGCCTACCTGGTGCTGGCGATGGTGCCGGCCCTCGCCTTCTACTCGGTGGCCGAGCGGCAGTTGGTCGGCGGGCTCGCGGCGGGTGCCACGAAGGGCTGACGCCGGTGCCGGTCAGGCGGCCGTCATCACCTGGCCGGCGCCGAGCGGGCGGTGCGGGGCGATGATCCGGCCGTCCGGCAGGAGCTCACCGGTGTCCTCGAAGAAGAGGACGCCGTTGCACAGCAGGCTCCAGCCCTGCTCCGGGTGGTGCGCCACGAGACGGGCGGATTCCCGGTCGGCGGAATGGGCTGACGGACACGGTGGCTGGTGCTGGCACATGGCAGGGTTCTCTCGCTCCGCAGTGAAGTGGATGGGGTGCGTGCTGTTCGGGTGTGCTGTCGGCGCTGTCCCGCGGTGTGAAACGTGGTTCATGGCCGTCCCCCGTTGGCTATGTCGGTCCGGACCCAGTGTTGCCCCATGGGCGTCGATCCGCAGGTATTTCGCGGCACCGTCTCTCACAGGTTGAGGACGCGTCACCCGCCCGGACGGTTCAGTCCAACTCCGCTGTCCGCTCGGACGATTCGCCGGGGCCCGAAGGGGCTGGTCCGGTCGGGTGCCGGACCCGGGTGAAACGGGATGAGTGAATGCCTGCTCCTATGAGCGCACGCGACCCCGCCGCCCGTTTTCTTCGGCGGCGGGGTCGCGTGGGGGCGGGCGGGAGATCAGGCGGGGGAGCGGAGCAGCGGGGTCGGGGTGGCGCGGTGGGTCAGGACCGGGAGCAGGTCCGCGACCCGGTGCGGCCGGTGCGCCGCGATGCCGGGCGGGGCCGGGGCCAGCGGCACCAGCAGGTCGGCGGCGTCCGGGTGGCCGGCGGCGGCGTCGGCGGTGTGGTCGCCGTGCAGCCACAGGGCGAGCATGTACAGGCCGGGCACGGACAGCAGCCGCGGCTGGAACGGCTGCGGCATCGCCTCGGCGTGGCGCAGCGCGCGCTGGGTCGCGGTGACGTAGGGGCCCTCGAAGAACCGGGAGAAGGCCCAGCCGTCCGGGGTCAGCATGGTGTCCGCGGCGGCCACCACCCGGTCCCCGCCGTTGACGAGGAAGCGCCACCCGGCGAGCCGGACGGCCGGTACTCCCTCGGGCGTGACGTGGTCCAGGACGTGCAGCGGCAGCGGCAGTTCGGGGGTGACCGGGCCCCGGGCGCCGAGCAGCGACGGGGTGCGGGCCTCGCGGACCGCGGTGGGCGAGGAGAGTGCGGTGAGGACGGTGCGCAGGGCGGGCGCGGGAGCCGGGGGGACATGCAGCGGCATGGTGGGTCGCCTCTCAATCACAGGCACGGTGGCGCGAGGGCGGGGCAGGGCGGCGTGGGGCCGGGCGGACGACGCTGTCAGCTCACAGGGGCAGAGAGGCGAGGCCGGGTCCGAGAGCCGGATGCGGGGGTGAGGGCTGCCGTACGTCGCCTCGGCAGCATCTCTCGACCGTAGGCGCCAGCTCTCTGCCGTGTCCGCGAAGTTTATACGACACGTGTTCAGACTGTGTTTCGGCTAGCGGTTTCCGGCAAGACGAACCAGACCGCATTCGGTCGGCGATATGCGGAGGGATATCCTGATTCCGAAGGGGGTGGACGCCCATGACCTCGGGAAATACCCGGGAAGCGGTCGGCCTATTGTCGTCGGGCTTTTCCACGAGTTGCCCGGGGCCTGCTCGGGGCCGAAACTGTGTGCGCGCCATGCCCAGTGAATGTGCCCCCGGTCACATCGCTCCAGCGTAGCGGCTCGCGGGTCGGCGCGGGGACGTTATCGATCGCTTGGGCTGGGCATCATCCAACCTGACCGGCACCCATCGGCGGCCGGCGGCCGGCCCGCTATCCGAGGAGGACGCTTTCTATGGGGGAGAAGGTCGCGGCAGGCCAGGTGGACCTGTCCGATCGCCAGCGCTACCGGGACAAGCTCCGCCGTTGCCTGACGGGCCTGGAGCGGCTCCTGGCGGAGCAGCGGTTCGACCGTCCGAAGAACCTGATGGGGCTGGAGATCGAACTGAATCTCGTCGGCGGCGACGGGATGCCGAAAATGCTGAACGGCCAGGTCCTCGAACGCATCGCGAGCCGTGACTTCCAAACAGAACTCGCCATGTTCAACCTGGAAGTCAACATAGCCCCACACCGGCTGGAGGGCCGGGTATTCGACCGGCTCGCCGAGGAAATCCGGACCTCCTTGGCATATGCCGACCGAAAGGCCGGGGAGCTGGACGCCGGAATCGCGATGATCGGCATTCTGCCGACCCTGGACCGGGACGACCTGGTCTCCTCCAACCTCTCCGACGTGGACCGCTACGCCCTGCTCAACGACCAGATCGTGGCCGCCCGCGGTGAGGACTTCCACCTGGAGATCGACGGCGTCGAACGCCTCAGCTGCACCTCGAAGTCCATCGCCCCCGAGGCCGCCTGCACCTCGGTGCAACTGCACCTCCAGGTCACCCCCGAGCGGTTCGCCGGGGTGTGGAACGCCGCGCAGGCGGTCACCGCCGCGCAGATCGCGGTCGGCGCCAACGCGCCCTTCCTGTTCGGCCGCGAGCTGTGGCGCGAGTCCCGCCCGCCGCTGTTCCAGCAGTCCACCGACACCCGGCCGCCCGAGCTCCAGGCCCAGGGAGTACGGCCGCGCACCTGGTTCGGGGAGCGGTGGGTGACCTCGGCGTACGACCTGTTCGAGGAGAACCTGCGCTACTACCCGGCCCTGCTGCCGATCTGCGACGACGAGGACCCCCTCGCCGTGCTGGACGCGGGCGGCGCGCCGTCGCTGGCCGAACTGGTCCTGCACAACGGCACCGTCTACCGCTGGAACCGCCCCGTCTACGGCGTCGCCGACGGCGTACCGCACCTGCGGGTGGAGAACCGCGTGCTGCCCGCGGGCCCCACCGTCACCGACGTCATCGCCAACACGGCGTTCTACTACGGCGTCGTCCGCGCCCTCGCCGACGAGGCGCGGCCGGTGTGGACGCGGCTGCCGTTCGAGGCCGCCGCCGCCAACTTCGACGCCGCCTGCCGGTACGGCATCGACGCCCGCTTCACCTGGCCCCGGCGCGGCCGGCTCGGCGGCACCACCGAGGTCGACGCCGCCGCCCTGGTCCGCGACGAGCTGCTGCCGCTGGCCGAGGCGGGACTCGAGGCATGGGGCATCGAACCCGCCGACCGCGACTTCTATCTCGGCGTGATCGACGAGCGGTGCCGGCGCCGGGTCAACGGCGCCACCTGGCAGGCGGCCACCTTCCACCGGGCGCTGGAGGCGGGCATGAGCCGGGAGGCGGCGCTGGCCGCGACGACCCGGCGGTACGTCGAGCTGATGCACAAGGGGGACCCGGTCCACCTGTGGCCGGTGGGCCGGCCGTAGCCGCGCGGTGCCCGCGCCGTAGCCGCGCGCGACCGGTTCGCGCGGCCACCCGCACCGCGCTGACGTCCGTCTTCTTCGTTGGTCCGCCCCCGCCGACGTCTGTCTCCTTCGTTCGTCCGCCCTCGCTGACGTCCGTCTCCTCCGTTCACCCGCCCCCGCCGACGTCCGCCGCATACTGATCGGGCAAGCTGTGACGTCCGGTGGAGGCAGGTGTGCATGGCGGAGGCGGGCCCGGTGGTCGATTCCATCCCTCAGGAAGGGCTCTCACGACGGGGGCTGCGCGACGAGACGCTGCTCGTGCTGGCCCTCTCGCTGGGCGCCAGCGGGGTATCCGCCCTGATCAGCTTCATCGGTTCGGTCACCCGGCCGGGCGGACTGAAGGACCAGGCGGCCACCCTCAACGCCTCGGCCGCGCCCGGCCGCCCCTGGCTGGACCTCGCCTGGCAGCTCTTCGGCATCGCCACCGCGCTGGTGCCGGTCGCCCTCGTCGCCCATCTGCTGCTGCGTGAGGGACGGAGCCTGCGGGTGCTGGGCTTCGACCGCACCCGGCCGGGGCCCGACCTGCTGCGCGGGGCGGTGATCGCGGCCGTCATCGGCAGCAGCGGCATCGCCTTCTACCTGGCCGCCCGGGGCCTCGGCTTCAACCTCACGGTGGTGCCCGAGGCGCTGCCCGAGGTGTGGTGGAAGTACCCGGTGCTGATCCTCTCCGCCGTGCAGAACTCGGTCCTGGAGGAGGTCATCGTCGTCGGTTACCTGCTGCGCAGGCTCGACCAGCTGGGCTGGACGCCGCGGGCGTCGCTGGTGGCCAGCTCCGTGCTGCGCGGCTCGTACCACCTGTACCAGGGCATCGGCGGCTTCATCGGCAACATGGTGATGGGCGTGGTGTTCGCGTATCTCTACCGGCGGTGGGGCCGGGTGGGCCCGCTGGTGGTGGCGCACTCGCTGCTCGACATCGGCGCCTTCGTGGGCTACGCGCTGCTGGCCGGGAAGGTGAGCTGGCTGCCGACGGCGTAGCGGCGCGACGGCGGGCGGGGGAGCGGGGGTGCAGGGGCGCGAGGGTGCGGGTGAGCCGGGGTGCGGAGTGTGTCCCGCACCCCCGCTCCGGTGTCACCAGGCCAGCAGCTCGCCCTCGATCACCGTCACCGCGCGCCCGCTCAGCAGGGTGCGCTCGCCGCGCGGTTCGACCCGGACCAGACCGGAGCGCGGTGACGCCTGGAGCCCGGTGAGGGCGGGGCGGCCCAGCCGTTCGCACCAGTAGGGGGCGAGCGCCGTGTGGGCGCTGCCGGTGACCGGGTCCTCGTCGATGCCGATGTTCGGGAAGAAGCAGCGGGAGACGAAGTCGTAGCCGCGCGCCGGGTCGTCGGCCCGGGCGGTGGCGATGACGCCCCGCTCGGAGTGGGCGGCCAGCGCCTTGTGGTCCGGCGTCAGCTCGCGGACGGTCTTCTCGTCGGCGACCTCGACCAGCAGGTCACCGACGTTCGGGCCGGTGTCGAGGACCGCGCGGCATTCGGTGCCGAGGGCCGCGGCCAGCTTCTCGGGGGCCTCGACCGGGGTCAGCGGCGCGGTCGGGAAGTCCAGGGTGATCGAGCCGTCGGCGTCGGGGGTGGCCACCAGGACACCGCTGCGGGTGGCGAACCGGACCGGCCCCTGGTGGGCGCCGCTGGTGTGCAGGACGTGGGCGGTGGCGAGGGTGGCGTGGCCGCACAGGGCGACCTCGGTGGCCGGCGTGAACCAGCGCAGCGCCCAGTCGGCCGCGCCGCCCTCGGGCAGGCGGTGGGCGAAGGCCGTCTCGGCGTGGTTGACCTCCAGGGCGACCTTCTGGAGCAGGTCGTCGTCCGGGAAGGCGTCCAGCAGCAGGACCCCGGCGGGGTTGCCCGCGAAGGGCCGGTCGGTGAAGGCGTCGACGATTCGGATGCGCATGCCCTGACGCTAAAGGGCTCGGGGACGCCCGGGCCAAGGCCAATTCGCGACCACTGGACCGGCTGCCGAGCAAGCGGATGGGCCGGGGGTTGCCAAGCGAACGGTTCCGATATATCGTTGACGCATCGCGACAGATCAACGATGGAATGGAGTGATTGCGATGCGTACCCACGGACACGAGCGTGGACACGGTGGACGGGGCCAGGACGGCCCCTTCGGACGCGGCGGCTTCGAAGGACGCCGGGCGGCCTTCGGCCCCTTCGGGCCGGGTGGTCCCGGCGGCCGTGGCGGCCCCGGTGGCGGCCCCGGACCGTTCGGGCCGGGCTTCGGTCCCGGGCCCTGGGGCGGCCGGGGGCGGGGCGGCCCGCGCGGCAGGGCCCGGCGCGGCGACGTACGCGCGTCGATCCTGGCCCTGCTCAAGGACCGGCCGATGCACGGCTACGAGATGATCCAGGAGATCGCCGAGCGCAGCGGCGGGGCGTGGAAGCCCAGCCCCGGCTCGGTGTACCCCACCCTCCAGCTGCTGGAGGACGAGGGGCTGATCGCCAGTGAGAGCGAGGGCGGCAAGAAGCTGTTCGCCCTCACCGAGTCCGGCCGCACCGCCGCCGAGGAGGGCCCCGAGGCCCCCTGGGAAGAGGCGTCGCGCGGGGTCGACTGGGAGGCGTTGAACGACATCCGGCAGGCCGGCTTCGGCCTGATGGAAGCGTTCGGCCAGGTCTGGAAGACCGGCAGCAAGGAGCAGCGGGAGAAGGCGCTCGCCGTCATCAACGAGTCTCGCAAGAAGCTGTACCGGATCCTCGCCGACGAGGACTGACGGCCGGCCCCGGCCCCCGGACCGAGAAGGCGCCCCGTGGAGCGATCCGCGGGGCGCCTTCGCGTGCGGGCGCCCTGCGGCGTGATCTCATCCGTGAGGAGGAGATCGCGGCCGTCGGCGTCCACTCTGCGTGGGACGCCGAAATGCTCCCCTCCGGGGATGACCCGGTCCTATGGGGACTGATGGGGTGGGGTGGTGCAACCCCGTATCCCCCGGCAGTCGGCCGGTGAGCAAGACGCCCGGCGGCCGGACGGCGCCGACCACGACGACCGGCTCAGCCCCGAACTGGCGTCGGTGGTCTCCGGCGCGCGCCGCAGGGCGGTCCGGGACGGGGACCGGCAGATCGACACCGCCCACCTGCTGCACTCGCTCCTGGAGTCCGACCCCGAGGTGTGCGCCGTGCTGGGCGACGGCCCGCAGCTGGCCCGGCTGCTCGGCTACCTGGTGCAGCGCAGCATCGGCTATGGCCTGCGCTGGCAGGGCACCGTCGAGGACTCCGGTGCCGTGCCCGCGGTCAGGGAGACCGCGGGTCTCTCCCCCTCGGCCGCCACCGCGATCGACCGGGCGGGCGGGCGTGCGGTGCGGCGCGGGGCCGTTCTGGCCGGCGGGGTGGATCTCCTGGCCGCGCTCGTCACGGATCCGGGGGCGCGGGCCGTCGAAGTGCTGGGGCGGGCGGGTGTCGATGCGGAGGCGGTGCTGGCCCGGGTGGGCGGGTGGGTGGAACCGAGGTCTTGATCCCGGTCGGTGTCCGTGGTGTGCGGTCCGTGGTACGTGGTGCGTGGTGGGCGGGCTTCGGTGTTCGGGCGATGTCCGGTGTTCGGTATTTGATGGCGAGACAGGTGTGAACGGGGTGACGGTCATGTCTTCGCCTGTCATCATGGGCCGGTGCAGACGACTGACAGCGCGCTTGGCCGCGGGGGAAAGAGTGCCGCGCTCGGCATCGCGCTCGGGTCCGCCCTCGCCTTCGGCGGCTCCGGGGTCGCGGCCAAGCCGCTGATCGAGGCGGGCCTCGACCCGCTGCACGTGGTGTGGCTGCGGGTGGCCGGCGCCGCCCTGGTGATGCTGCCGCTCGCCGTGCGGCACCGCGCGCTGGTGCGCCGCCGGCCCGGTCTGCTCGCCGGGTACGGTCTGTTCGCCGTGGCCGGTGTCCAGGCCTGCTACTTCGCGGCGCTCTCCCGTATCCCCGTCGGCGTGGCCCTGCTGGTCGAGTACCTGGCACCGGCCCTCGTGCTGGGCTGGGTGCGGTTCGTGCAGCGGCGGCCGGTGACCCGGGCCGCCGCGCTCGGGGTGGTCCTCGCGGTCGGCGGCCTCGCCTGTGTGGTGGAGGTCTGGGCGGGGCTGGGCTTCGACGCGCTGGGTCTGCTGCTCGCGCTCGGTGCGGCCTGCTGCCAGGTCGGCTACTTCGTCCTGTCCGACCGGGGCAGCGACGCCGGCGACGACACCCCCGACCCGCTCGGTGTGATCGCCTACGGGCTGCTCGTCGGGGCGGCCGTGCTCACCGTCGTCGCCCGTCCCTGGGGCATGGAGTGGCGGGTGCTCGCGCACGACGTGCCGGTCGACGGTACGCCGGTCGCCGCCGTGCTGCTGCTGGCCTGGATCGTGCTGATCGCCACGGTGCTGGCGTACGTCACCGGCATCGTCTCCGTACGCCGGCTGTCGCCGCAGGTCGCGGGGGTCGTGGCCTGTCTGGAGGCGGTGATCGCGACCGTACTGGCCTGGGTGCTGCTCGGCGAACACCTGTCCGCGCCGCAGATCGCCGGGGGCGCGGTGGTGCTGGTGGGGGCCTTCATCGCCCAGGCGTCGACACCCGTCGCGGGAGCGGCCGAGCCGGTGGCGTCCGGAGGTCCGGAAAGGGAACTGTCCCGCCGCCTGAGGCGGGCCCACCGGTGAGTCGCCCGGCGCGTCGCAGTCGGGCCGGGCGGTGGGCGGTGTCGCCGCGGCGGGCGGGTCAGGGGCGCGGGGCCGCGAGGTAGTCCGGGGCCGCGGTGCCGGGGGCCAGGCCGGGGTCGGCGACCGGGGTGCCGTAACCCTTGCGCAGGGGGAGGAGTCCGGCCCAGTGCGGGAGGGTGAGGTCCTCGGGTTCGTCGTTCACGCCGCCGGTGCGGGCCTTGGCGGAGACCTCGCGCAGGTCGAGGCGGATGACGGCGGTGGCCGCCAGCTCCTTCTTGTTCGCCGGCCGGGAGTCACCGGCGCGGCCCGGTACGACATGGTCGACCAGGGCGTCGAGGGCGGTGCGCTTCTCCTCCGGGTCCGTGACGTCGTACGCCGTGCCGTGCACCACCACCGACCGGTAGTTGATCGAGTGGTGGAAGGCGGACCGGGCCAGCACCAGCGCGTCCACGTGCGTGACCGTCAGGCACACCGGCAGCCCCGGGTCCGCCTGTCCGGTCATGCGCAGCGGGCGGGAGCCCGTCGAGCCGTGCACGTAGAGCCGCTCGCCGACCCGGCCGTACAGCGTCGGCAGCACCACCGGGGCGCCGTCCCGGACGAAGCCGAGGTGGCAGACGTACCCCTCGTCGAGTATCGAGTGCACCAGTTCCCGGTCGTAGGAGGCGCGGTCCGGGGAGCGGGTGGGGACGGTGCGGTCGGTCGGCGGATAGGTGGCGGCGGGCTGCGGCGTGGTCCCCGTGGTCCCCTGCATGGTGCTCTCCATTGCACTAGTGCATAATCGGCTTTGTGCTAGAAGGTTATCCGATCAGTGGGCGGCGCGCAGCCGACATTTCCGCGAGCGTCGAGCGCGCGGTGGCCGCGGGGGAACTGGCGCCGGGCCAACCGCTGCCGCCGATGCGGGAGTTGGCCGAGCGGCTCGGGGTGAACCCGAACACGGTGGCCGCCGCGTACCGCGTCCTGCGGGAGCGCGGGGTCATCGAGACGGCCGGGCGCCGGGGCAGCCGGGTGCGGGCCAAACCGGCCACCACCGGGCGGGGGTTCATCCGGGCGGAGGTGCCGGCGGGGGTGCGGGACATGTCCGACGGCAATCCGGACCCGGCGCTGCTGCCCGCCCTCGGCCCGGCGTTCGCGGCGGCGGCCGGGCACCACGACCGGGAGCCGGTGCTGTACGGACACGCGCCGGCCGAACCGGACCTGGTCCGCCTGGCCCGGGCCGAACTGGACGCCGACGGGGTCCCGGACGGCCCGGTGGCCGTCGCGGCCGGTTCGCTGGACGCGATGGAACGGGTGCTGGCCGCGCACCTGAAACCCGGTGACGCCGTCGCCGTCGAGGACCCCGGCTGGGGCGGCCTGCTCGACCTCGTCCCGGCGCTCGGGCTGCGCACGGTACCGGTCGGCGTCGACGACGAGGGGCCGCTCCCCGGCGACGTGCGCGGCGCGCTGACGGCCGGGGCCCGCGCGCTGGTCGTCACCGACCGGGCGCAGAACCCGACCGGCGCGGCGCTCAGCGCTCCCCGCGCCCGGGTCCTGCGCTCAGTGCTCCGCGATCACCCGGAGACGCTGCTGATCGAGGACGACCACGGCCATCGGATCGTCGACCTGCCCCTGTGCCCGCTCGCCGGTACGACGCGGCACTGGGCGTTCGTCCGCTCGGCCGCCAAGGCGTACGGGCCCGATCTGCGGCTCGCCGTCCTCACCGGGGACACGGTGACGCTGGACCGGGTGCGCGGGCGGCAGCGGCTCGGACCCGGCTGGGTCAGCCGGATCACCCAGCGGGCCGTGGCCGGGCTGTGGGCGGAGGGGGCCGTGGATTCGGCGGCGGTGGCGGCGGCGTACGGGCGGCGGCGGGACGCGCTGCTCGACGCGCTCGCCCGGCGGGGGGTCGCGGCGCATGGCCGCAGCGGTCTGAACGTGTGGATTCCGGTGCCGGACGAGACCGGCGTGGTCGCGCGGCTGCTGGGCGCGGGGTGGGCGGTGGCGCCGGGGGCGCGGTTCCGGGTGAGCGCGTCGCCGGGCGTGCGGGTCACTGTTTCCACGCTGGGGGAGGGGGAGGCGGGGCTGCTGGCGGACGCGGTCGCGGGGGCGCTGGGGGGTGGGCCGGTGCGGAGCCATGTCTAGGCCGTGCCTAGGCCATGGCTGGGCAGAGGGCGCGGGGGCTGGGTGGAGCCGGGGCGGGGGGGCAGTTCCTCACGCCCTGGTGGGGTGGTTCGAGAGTGCGGGGACAGGGGTGGGGTTCCTCGTGTTCCCTGGCGCTCCTCAGCGCGGGAGCAGTTTGCGGAAG
The DNA here is from genome assembly GCF_040639815.1 of Streptomyces sp. NPDC023723. Taxonomy (NCBI): domain Bacteria; kingdom Bacillati; phylum Actinomycetota; class Actinomycetes; order Kitasatosporales; family Streptomycetaceae; genus Streptomyces; species Streptomyces sp. NPDC023723. The sequence continues at coordinate 80,426 of NZ_JBFAAP010000026.1, read as the reverse complement.
TCCCAGGAGACCGTCTTCTCCGGGGTGAGGCGGAGCCAGGCGTGGCGGCCGTCGTGCGGCAGTTCGTCGATGCCGAAGTGCTTGCGGGCGAACAGCGTCTCGGGCAGGTCGAGTTCGGCGCACAGCTCACCCGTGCGGGGCGCCTCGCCCACGAACGCGACGCTGCCCGACAACTCCACGCCGCGCAGCTCGTCGTACTCCTCCCCGGCGTCGACCACGACCGCCACCCGCGGATCGCGGCGCAGCTCGGCCCAGCGCCTGCTGCGCACCACCGAGTACAGCCACAGCGAGCCGCCGCCCCACACGAACCACAGCGTGCTGACATGCGGCGCGCCGTCGGCCGAGACCGTGGCGACCCGGCAGGTGCGCTGGGTGGTCAGGAACGCGTCCAGCTCACCCGGCGTCATCATGATCCGGCGGCCCCGGCGCTGTGTCACGGTCATGCGGCTCCCTCGTCCTGAGCGGTCCCGGCCCGGCGGTCACACCAGGGAGATCGACTCCCCGTCGACGGCGATCTCCACGGCGGGCAGCGGCTCGCGCGCCGGACCGCTTTGCACACTGCCGTCCGTGATGGAGAAGTTGCTGTTGTGACAAGGGCAGTTGATGACGCCGTCGGCGACATTCTTCACGGCACACCCCTGGTGCGTACAGGTCGCCGAGAACGCCTTGAACTCACCGGCCGAGGGCTGGGTCACGACCACCTTCTGGTCGGCGAAGACCACCCCGCCGCCCTCCGGGATGTCGGCGGCCGTGGCGAGGGCCTCCGCGGGGGCCGCCTCCTGCGTACCGCCGCCGGACGAGGCCGAGGACGTCGGGCCGGTCTCCTCCGGCGCGGCGTCGGAGCCGGAACCCGAGTCGGCGTCGGCGGCGTCGGAGCCGGAGCCGGAGCAGGCGGTCAGCGCGACGGCGAGACCGGCCGCACCGGCCGCCGCCACGACGGTGCGCCGGGCCGGTCCTGCTGAGGGGTGGAGCGATGCGCGGGTCATACTGACGTTCCCTTCCGGGGGACGGTGCGTGATCTGCCGTGGGGTACGGCCGAGGGGCACATGCTGTTCAGACCGTTCCGAGATGCTGGGATGCTGGCGGCCGCGGGGTCGGACGGGCGTAAGCCACGGCTGTCGGATCGCTGTCGGGCGGCCCCGGTGGGCCGCGGGGGCGCCGGTAACCTGGGGCGATGCTCAAGGAAGTCATCGCGACCCGTTACATCACGCCGCTGCGTGAGGGCGGTTCGCTGCCGGGACTCGTCGAGGCCGACGACTTCGGGACGTACGTCATGAAGTTCCGCGCGGCGGGCCAGGGCCGCAAGACCCTCGTCGCCGAGGTGGTCTGCGGGGAACTGGCCCGCCGGCTCGGCCTCCGGGTGCCCCGGCTGGTGACCGTCGGCCTCGACCCGGTGCTCGGGCTCGGCGAACCCGACCAGCAGGTGCAGGAACTGCTCCGGGCCAGCGGCGGCGCCAACCTCGGCATGGAGTTCCTCTCCGGCGCCCTCGGCTTCGACCCGCTGGCCTTCCCGGTGAGCGCGGGGGAGGCCGGGCGGATCGTGTGGTTCGACGCGCTGGTCAACAACGTCGACCGGTCCTGGCGCAACCCCAATCTGCTGCGCCACCGGGGCGGCCTCTGGCTCATCGACCACGGCGCCACCATGATCTGGCAGCACAACTGGCCCGGCGCCGAAGCCTCCGCCGCCCGCCCCTACGACGCCCGCGACCACGCCCTGGCCGCCTTCGCGCCGGACGTCCGCGCCGCCGCCGCGCAACTCGCGCCCCAGGTCACCGAGGAACTCCTCGCCGAGGTCACCGCCGAGATCCCGGACGCCTGGCTGGCCGGCGAGCCCGGCTTCGGCACGCCGGACGAACTGCGCCGGGCCTACGCGCGGCCGCTGCTCGCGCGGGCCGCCACCGTGCACGAGCGGATCACCGGAATCACCGGATACGAGGGGGACAAGTGAGCGAGCGGCACATCCACATGGCCGGCAGTGTCGTCGAGCGGCACATCATCCGGGGCGGCGAGACCAACGAACGGGACGTCTACGAGTACGTCCTGCTGCGCGTCGTCCCCCGCGTCGAGCGCGGCGAGTGCGTCAACGCCGGGGTGCTGCTGTACTGCCGGGCCAAGGCGTTCGTCGCCGCGCGCACCCATCTGGACGAGGCGCGGCTGCGCGCCCTCGACCCGGGGGCGGACGTCGAAGGAGTGCGCGCCGCGCTGCGCGCCGTGGAGGCCGTGTGCGCCGGCGGCGCCTCGGCCGGCCAGGCGGCCGGCGACGACCCCGGGCGCCGCTTCCGCTGGCTGATCGCGCCCCGCTCCACCGTCGTCCAGCCCGGCCCGGTGCACACCGGGCTCACCACCGACCCGGCGGCCGAGATCGAACGGCTGCTTGAGGTGCTGGTGCGCTGAGCGGACCCCGCCGGGCCGGCGGGCGGGGGTGATGGATCACACCCGCACGGTGTCCCGTTGACACCGCGTGCCAGGGCTTCTAGCGTCACGTCTGCCGAAGGTACTAAGCGGTCGCTCACCGCACGAGGGCGGGCCGCCGCAGCCGCATCCCCAGGACGAGGAGAAGCAGCATGTCCACCACTGAGCAGCGGGTCGCCGTAGTCACCGGTGCCGCGCGCGGCATCGGTGCCGCCACCGCCGTACGACTGGCCGCCGAAGGGCACGCCGTCGCCGTGATCGATCTCGACGAGGCCGCCTGCAAGGACACCGTGGAGCAGATCACTGCGGCCGGCGGCAAGGCCCTCGCGGTCGGCTGCGACGTCGCCGACGAGGCCCAGGTCGAGGCGGCCGTCGCCCGGATCGCCGCGGAGCTCGGCGCGCCGGTGATCCTCGTCAACAACGCGGGAGTGCTGCGCGACAACCTGCTGTTCAAGATGAGCGTCTCGGACTGGGACACGGTCATGAACGTGCATCTGCGCGGCGCCTTCCTGATGTCCCGCGCCTGCCAGAAGCACATGGTGGACGCCAAGTTCGGCCGCATCGTCAACCTGTCGTCCTCCTCGGCGCTCGGCAACCGCGGCCAGGTCAACTACTCCGCCGCCAAGGCCGGTATGCAGGGCTTCACCAAGACCCTCGCCAAGGAGCTGGGCAAGTTCGGTGTCACCGCCAACGCCGTCGCCCCCGGCTTCATCGCCACCGACATGACGGCCGCCACCGCCGAGCGGGTCGGCATGGGCTTCGAGGACTTCAAGGCCGCCGCCGCCACCCAGATCCCGGTGCAGCGCGTCGGCCACCCCGAGGACATCGCCAACGCCGTGGCCTTCTTCACCGGCGAGGCGGCCGGTTTCGTCTCCGGCCAGGTGCTGTACGTGGCCGGCGGACCGCTCGACTAGGAGACAGGCGCACATGACATCCGTGGAACTCCCGGCACTCTCCGGCAAGGTCGCCCTCGTCACCGGCGCCAGCCGCGGCATCGGCTACGGCGTCGCCGAGGCACTGGTCGCACGCGGCGACCGGGTCTGCATCACCGGCCGGGGCGAGGACGCCCTGAAGGAGGCCGTCGACAGGCTCGGCGCCGACCGGGTGATCGGCGTGGCCGGCAAGGCGCACGACGAGGCCCACCAGGCCGTCGCCGTCGAGCGCGTGATGGAGACCTTCGGCCGGGTCGACTACCTGGTCAACAACGCCGGTACCAACCCGGTGTTCGGGCCGATCGCCGACCTCGACCTGAACGTCGCGCGCAAGGTCTACGAGACCAACGTGATCTCGGCGCTCGGCTTCGCGCAGCGCACCTGGCACGCCTGGCAGAAGGAGAACGGCGGCGCGATCGTCAACATCGCCTCCGTGGCGGGCCTCGCGCCCTCGCCCTTCATCGCCGCCTACGGCGTCAGCAAGGCCGCGCTGATCAACCTGACCGGGCAGCTGGCCCACGAGTTCGCGCCCGGGGTGCGGGTCAACGCGATCGCCCCGGCGGTGGTGAAGACCAAGTTCGCCGCCGCCCTGTACGAGGGCCGCGAGGCGGAGGCCGCCGCGAGCTATCCGCTGGGACGCCTCGGCGTGCCCTCCGACGTCGGCGGCGCCGCCGCCTTCCTCACCTCGGAGCAGTCCGCCTGGGTCACCGGCCAGACGCTGGTGCTCGACGGCGGCATCTTCCTCAACGCCGGCGTGAGCTGAGGCTGCCGCAGGACCGTGAGGGGCGTTCTCCGGGACCGGGGAGCGCCCCTCGGGCGTACGGAATGATCTCCTCCGGGACATGACAACGTAGTCACCCGTCGAAATGATCAAAACCCCTGTTCAAAGGGGGTCCGGTGGGGCAGCCGCTGCGGTAGGGTCACCCGCGTTCGGCACCGCCACACGGGGGATCGATGAGCGTGCGCGTGTTCTACCGAAACGGGAACCGGAACGCGGACGGGGACCGGAAGCGGGACCGGAACCGGCGGCCGCGGTACGCGGCCGCGGCGGTGTCCCTGTGCCTGCTGAGCGCCGGCTGCGGCGTCCTCTCGCCCGACGGCCCGGACCAGGACGAGCCGATCGTCGTCGGCACCACCAGCGCCCCCAGCACCCTGGACCCGGCGGCCTCCTGGGACGGCTCCTGGGAATTGTTCCGCAACGTCTACCAGACCCTGCTGAGCTACCCCAACGGCGCCACCACGCCCCGCCCCGACGCGGCCCGGAGCTGCGCGTTCACCGACAGCTCGAACCAGGTGTACCGGTGCGAGCTGCGCGGCGGGCTGACCTTCTCCGACGGGGACCCGCTCGACGCGGCGGCCGTCAAGTACTCGATCGACCGGATCAGGGACATCGACGTCGACGGCGGCCCGGCCGGCCTGCTGGGCAGCCTCGACCGGGTCCAGGCGCCGAGCGAGCACGAGGTGGTCTTCCACCTCAACAAACCGGACGCCACCTTCCCGTTCGTGCTCGCCACCCCCGCGATGTCCATCGTCGACCCCGACACCTACCCGGCCCGGGCCGTGCGCCGGGACGGCGAGGCCGTCGGCTCCGGGCCGTACGCGCTGAAGTCCTTCGCGGAGGGCGAGCGGGCCGAACTCGTCCGCAACGACCGCTACGACGGCTTCGCGGAGCGCCGCAACGACGCGGTGACCATCGAGTACTTCGACTCCTCGCAGGACATGGTGCAGGCGCTGCGGGCCGGACGGATCCAGGTGACCTTCCGCGGCCTGGCCGCGAACGACGTCATCGACCTGGAGAGCGGCACCGCCGAGGAGGAGGACCTCCAGCTGTTCGAGGGCACCGGCGCCGACATCAGCTACCTGGTCTTCGACCCCGACGACCCCTGGACGGGCCGCAAGGCGGTACGGCGGGCGGTCGCCCAGGTCATCGACCGCGCGGCGATCGCCCACGACGTCTACCGGGACACCGTCGACCCGCTGTACTCGATGGTCCCGCAGGGCGTCGTCGGGCACACCACCGGCTTCTTCGACGAGTTCGGCGACCCCAGCGTCGGCAAGGCCCGCACCATCCTCACCCGGGCCGGCATCGACGAGCCGGTCCCGCTCACCCTCTGGTACACCACCGACCGCTACGGCTCCGAGACCGCCCGCGAGTTCAAGGTGCTCGAACGGCAGCTGGAGGCTTCGGGGCTGTTCACGGTGACGCTCCGGAGCCGCCCGTGGAAGACGTACGTGGCCGGTTACCAGAAGGGCGAGTACCAGGTCTTCGGCCGGGGCTGGTTCCCCGACTTCCCCGACGCCGAGAACTTCATCGCCCCGTTCGTCGGGGAGCAGAACGCCCTGGGCACGCCCTACGCCGTCCCGGCGATCACCGACGAGCTGCTGCCGCGCTCCCGGCGGGAGAGCGACCGGGCCGAGGTGGTGGCGGAGTTCGAGGCGGCGCAGCGCGTCCTCGTCGACGACGCGCGGCTGCTGCCGCTGTGGCAGGGCCGGCAGTACGTGGCGACGAGCGAGGACATCTCGGGCGCGGAACGGGCGCTCGACCCGTCGACGATCATGATGATGTGGGAGTTGCACCGCAAGACGAGCTGGTAGCCCCGCTCCGCTGCCTTCCCGCACCGGTTGTCAGTGGTCGCCTGTAGGTTCTGAAGTGCTGAAGCGACCGCACACCGTAAGGAAGTTGACGTGACCGACATCGCCATGCTGCCCGAGTCCTGGCGCGAGGTGCTGGGCGGCGAGCTGGAGCAGCCCTACTTCAAGGAGCTGACGGAGTTCGTCGAGGAAGAGCGGGCGAACGGCCCCGTCTACCCGCCGCGCGAGGAGGTCTTCGCCGCCCTGGACGCCACGCCGTACGACCAGGTGAAGGTGCTGGTCCTCGGGCAGGACCCGTACCACGGCGAGGGGCAGGGCCACGGCCTGTGCTTCTCGGTCCGGCCGGGCGTCAAGGTCCCGCCGTCGCTGCGGAACATCTACAAGGAACTGCACGCGGAGCTGGACGTCCCGATCCCGGACAACGGCTATCTGATGCCGTGGGCGAAGCAGGGCGTCCTGCTGCTCAACGCGGTGCTCACGGTCCGGGCCGGTGAGGCCAACTCGCACAAGGGGCGGGGCTGGGAGCTGTTCACGGACGCGGTGATCCGCGCGGTGGCCAACCGTCCCGACCCGGCGGTGTTCGTACTGTGGGGCAACTACGCGCAGAAGAAGCTGCCGCTGATCGACGAGGAGCGGCACGCGGTGGTCAAGGGCGCGCACCCGTCCCCGCTGTCGGCGAAGAAGTTCTTCGGCTCCCGGCCGTTCACGCAGATCGACGAGGCGGTCGCGGCGCAGGGCCACGAGCCGATCGACTGGACCATTCCCGACCTGGGCTGACCCGGGGCTGTCGGCCGGATCGCCCCGTGTCTGCGGCGTGATCGGTGGGACAGGGCCTAACGTCGTCGGCAACAGCCGGATGAGTGGCGCGGAGGACGCGGTGGCCCAGGGACAGGAGCGGACGGCACCGGACGCCGTGCCGACCCGGATCGGACAGGTCGTCATGCTGCATCACGCGGGCGACCGCGAGGAGGCCCGGCACCGCTATCTCGGCCTGTGGGCGGAGATCGGCGAGCACGGCGACCCGCTGCACCGCTGCACCCTGGCCCACTACCTCGCCGACACCCAGGACGACCCGGCGGACGAACTGGCCTGGGACCTGCGGGCGCTGTCCGCCGCGGAGGAACTCACCGCCGGGTACCCGGCCGGTCACGAGGGCGCGCTCGCCGCGCGTTCCCTCTATCCCTCCCTGCATGTGAATCTGGCGGCCGACTACGACCGGCTCGGCCGCCACGACGCCGCCCGGCTGCATCTGCGCTGGGCCCGCCGCGCGGCCGAGACACTCGGGGACGACCGCTACGCGGCGGGGGTCCGCGCGGCGATCGGTCGTCTGGAGCGCAGGCTGGGGCAGAGCGGTCCGCACGGCCCTGCTCCGGAGGGGCCGGGGTCCTGGGGGCCGCCCAGGCAGCGGCCCTGAGCGGGAGCGGGGGTCACCGGCCGTAGGTCTGCTCGCAGATGGCGGCCTCCGGGCTGCCGGGCCGCCAGCCGCCGTAGGTCCGGCCGAGCGCGCACAGGTCCGCGTCGCCGCCGCGCTGTTCGGGGAGCGGTGCGGGGACCTTGGGGGAGGAGGGTTCGGGGCGCCGCCGCGATGGCTCGGACCGAGGGGGCCGGGGTGCGGGGCGGGGTTCGGGACGGGCGGCCGGTGGCTGGGCCAGGGGTGCGGCAGGGGGCGAGGCGGCCGACGGGACGGCCGCGCGGGGCGCTGGGTCCGTCCCGTGGTCCGGTTGCTCGGCCGGGTCGGTCAGTTCCAGGGACTCGCGGGCCGGGGCCTCGACGGCGCGGGGGTGCCGGGGGCCGTCCGGACGCGGGGCGGAGGACCGGGCCCCGCCCGTCGCCGGGTCGGGGGCGGGCGGACGCTGGACGGTCACACAGCCGGTCACGGCCGTGACGGCCACGGTCACCAGAAGCGCCGCGGTGGTCGTCGTTCTCTGCACCCGCGCCACTCTGCTGGCCGGTCCGCCCGCACGGCGGCGGACCGGCGCAGGTTGCCCCACACGGGTGACCTCCGGCTCCGCACGGGATGCCGCTCCGTACGAGGTGCCTGGGGCCACCGGCGCTGACGGCGGCGTCCGCTCCGTCCGGAACGGGCCCCTCGGCGGACGCGGGTCCGGGGACGGACGCGGGGCCCGGGCGGGTTCGGAGGTGTAGGGCCGGGGCGTGGGTTTGGGAGGTTGGGCCGGGGGGCGTAGGGCCGGGGGCGCAAGTTCCTGGCCGGGGCGCAGGTCCGGAGGCGCCGGACCGGTGTCCACACCCCCGGCCGGCGGCCCCCGCCGCCCCGTATGCTGCCGAGCGGACCCGGGCGGCGTGGCAGGCGGACCGGGCCGGTGACCGGTGACCGGTGACCGGTGAAGAACGAAGAACTTTCCTGAGGAGAACGCCCGTGAAGGTCGGCTGCATCGGACTCGGCGACATCGCCACCAAGGCGTACCTCCCCGTGCTCGCCTTCCGACCCGGCGTCGAACTGCACCTGCACACCCGGACGCCCGCGACCCTCACCCGCGTCGCCGACGGACTGCGGGTGCCGCCGCAGCAGCGCCACGCCGACCTCGGCGCGCTGCTCGCCCAGGGCCTCGACGCCGCCTTCGTGCACGCCCCGACCGAGGTCCATCCCGAGATCGTGACCCGGCTCCTGCGGGCGGGCGTCCCGACCTACGTCGACAAGCCGCTCGCCTACCAACTCGCCGACGCCGAGCGGCTGGTGGCCCTCGCCGAGGAACGGAACACCAGCCTCGCCGTCGGGTTCAACCGGCGGCACGCCCCCGGCTACACGCAGTGCGCCGAGCACCCCCGCGAGCTGATCCTGCTCCAGAAGAACCGCATAGGGCTGCCGGAGCAGCCGCGCACGATGATCTTCGACGACTTCATCCACGTCGTCGACACGCTGCGCTTCCTCGTCCCGGGCGAGATCGACGACATCACCGTGCGGGCCCGGGTCCAGGACGGACTGCTGCACCACGTCGTGCTCCAGCTCGCCGGCGACGGCTTCACCGCGCTCGGCGTCATGAACCGGCTCAGCGGCTCCAACGAGGAGATCCTCGAAGTCTCCGGGCAGGACACCAAACGCCAGGTGGTCAACCTCGCCGAGGTCATCGACCACAAGGGCCAGCCGACGGTCAGACGGCGCGGCGACTGGGTGCCGGTCGCCCGGCAGCGCGGCATCGAGCAGGCGGTCCTCGGCTTCCTCGACGCGGTCCGCGCGGGCAAGGTGCTCAGCGCCCAGGACGCGCTGCGGACCCATGAGCTGTGCGAGCGGGTGGTACGGGAGGTCCAGGAGCGGTCCGCCTGAACCGCAGCGCCCGTACGCCCGCGGCGGCGGCCCAGCCGACGAGGACGCCCAGCGCCGCGTACGGCGGCCAGTCGCCGAAGCGGACGTACGGCGTGCTGCCGTGGGCGAGCGGGACGTCGTACACCCGCGCGCCGCTCGCGTCGGTGCCGAGCGCCGGCCCGATCCGCGCGCCGCTCGCGTCGTACACGGCGGAGACCCCGGTGAGCGTGGCGTGCACCATCGGGCGGCCGGTCTCGGCGGCGCGCAGCGCGGCCAGCGACGCGTGCTGCGCGGGCGCCCAGCTCTGCTGGAACGTCGACGTCGACGACTGGGCGAGCAGCACCTCGGCTCCGTCCTCGGCGAGATGGCGGCTCATGTCGGGGAACGCGCTCTCGAAGCACACCATCGGACCGACCCGCAGGCCGTCCCCGGCGTCCATCACGACCTGCGCCGTGCCCCGTCTGCGGTCCTCGCCCGCCGCCTTGCCGACCGAGGTGGCCCAGCCGAGCAGTGAGCGGGCCGGGACGTACTCGCCGAACGGGACGAGCCGCATCTTGTCGTAGCGCTGACCGGTCGGTCCGTCCGGGCCGACCAGGACCGAGCTCTTGAATATGCCGGGCCGGTCCGAGCGCCGCGCGTCCACGTTGACCAGCAGGTCGGCGCCGGTCTCCCGGGACAGCGCCGCGAGCCGCCGGGCCAGATCCGGCCGGTCGCCCAGGTCGAAGCCGACGCTGCTCTCGCCCCACACGACCAGGTCCACGCCCTGTCCGGCCAGCCGGCGGGTCAGCTCCTCCTCGCGGTCGAAGCGGCGGGCGGGGCTGCCGGTGCCGGCCACCACCCCGGCCTGGACGACACCGATCCGCACCCGGCCGTCGGCGTCCGAGTGGCCGGGCGGCGGCGACCAGACCCAGGCCGCGGAGCCGGCGGCGGCCGTGGCGACCAGGCCGGCCACGGCGGGCAGCCGGGCCCGCCGCACGGCGACCAGCACGACGACGGCGACATTGACGGCCACGATCAGGAAGCCGACCAGCCACACCCCGCCGACCGAGGCGAGCCGCAGCGCCGCCGCGACCTGCCACTGACTGGCGCCGAGCACCCCCCACGGCCCGCCGAGCCCCTGCCAGGACCGCACCAGTTCGATCACCAGCCACCCCGACGGCAGCACCACGAGCGCCGCCGCCACCGCGCCCCGCGACGGCGTTCCGCCCAGCAGCCGCCGCACGAGCCGTCCCCAGGGCAGCCAGAGCGCGCCCAGCAGGGCGGCGATGACGAACGTGAACACGTGCAGGCTCGGCAGCAGCCAGTGGTGCATCGCCAGCATGAACCCGAACCCGCCGCACCAGCCGTCGTACCCCGCCCGCCGCCCGGTCGGCGCCGCGCGCACCAGCAGCAGCCAGGGGACCAGCGCGAACCAGGCCCACCACCACAGCGACGGCGCGGGGAAGGCGAGTACCGGCAGGGCGCCCGCGAACACCGCGAGCAGGGAGCGGCGCCAGGGAGCGGCGAGCCAGTGGCCGAGGGTCTTCATGGGCGCCTCCCTACCCCGCGGTGCCTCCAGTGTGCGCCGTCGCGGTCATCCGATCAGCGGGAGACCCGTTCAGTTGATCACACCGGGAAGCTGGGCGCTGCCTGTCGGGGAGCGGGTGCGGCCGGCCCCTGGTCCGAGGGCAGGCGAGGGACCGCCGAGCCGGGGTCGAAGCCGGCGAAGGCCAGGCCGATGACGAAGCCCGCCGCCTCCTCCAACTGGCGCGCGCGGCTCAGCGCGCCCAGGGTCGCCGGGAGCGCGCCGGCGTCCTGGACCAGGTGCCCGACCACGCGCAGAGCCGCCGCGTCGTCCCCGCACATCGCCACCGTCGCCGGGGGCCGGGCGTCGTGCGACGGCCCCGTCCACCGGTCGGCGGGAAAGAGATGGAACGCCTTCACGACCCGGGCTCCCGGAGCGAGCCCGGCGATCCGCTCCGCCATCGACTCGCCGTGACCGGTGAGCAGGGTGCCGACGCCGTGGCCGACGGCGTTCGTGGGGTCGATCAGCGGCATTCCCTCCAGGGTGCCGTCGGCGGCGTCCACCGAGCGCAGCATGTCCTCGACGCCGTCCCACGACACGGCGAGCAGCACCGCGTCGCGATGTGCGACCGCCGCCCGCGGGGCGACGGCGTGCACACCGGCGCCCAGTCGCCCGGCGAGTTCGCGTGCTTTGGCCGACGACCGCCCGCCGAGCGCCACCTCGTGTCCGGCGCGAGCCCAGCGCTCGCCCAGGGCCGCCGCGAGTGTCCCGGTGCCCAGAATTCCGACGCGCATCTGTCCATGTCATTTCCTCAACAGTCCATGAGGTGGCCACGGTAGGGAAGGCGGCACGCACCGATCGGTGCGTGCCGGACGCGCGATGATGGGCGGCGCCATGACTGACGCCGATGCCCACTGCTACGAAGCGGTCGCCGACTGCCGGCTGCGTGCGGCCACCGATCTCCTCGCCCACACCTGGGACCCCGTCGTGCTGGCGGCACTGCGCGAGGGGCCGCGCCGGCGGCGCGAGCTGCGCGCGGCGATCGGCGGCGTCAGCGACAAGGTACTGACCGATTCCCTGCGCCGGCTGCTGGCGGCGGGACTGATCGGCCGCCGGGCAGGCGCCGCGGCCCCGCCCCGTGTCGACTACGCGCTGACCGGCCTGGGGCAGAGCCTGGTCGAGGGACCGATGCGAGCGCTCGCCCGCTGGGCGGTCGACCACGGCGACGAACTGCTCGCCGCCCAGGAGGGCCAGGAGAGGGACACCACGGTGGACTAAAGTGATCGATGATCGATCAAACCCACTAGGGGGGTACTCATGACGCGTCCCATCACCGTGGTCACCGGCGGCAGCCGGGGCATCGGCGCGGCGACCTGTCTGCGGCTCGCGGCGGACGGGCACGACCTCGCCGTGGGCTATGTCCGGGACTCGGCCGCCGCCGACGCGGTGGCCGACGGGGTGCGGGCGGCCGGCGGGCGGGCCGTCGCCGTACGGGTGGACACGTCGGTGGAGGCGGACGTCGAACGGCTCTTCGCCGCGGCCGAGTCCCGGCTCGGGCCGGTGACGGCACTGGTGAACAACGCGGCGGTGACCGGTCCGCTGGGCCGGCTCGCCGACAGCGACCCCGCCGATCTGCGCCGGGTCCTGGACGTCAACCTGCTGGGCACCCTGCTGTGCGCGCGGCGCGCGGCGCAGCTGATGGCCGCGCGGGGCGGCGGCGCCGTCGTCAACGTCTCCTCCGGCGCCGCGACCCTCGGCAGCCCCGGGGAGTACGTGCACTACGCGGCGAGCAAGGCCGGTGTGGACGCCCTGACGGTGGGCCTGTCCAAGGAGTTGGGCCCGGACGGCATCCGCGTCAACGCGGTCGCGCCCGGTCTCGTCGACACCGGCATGCACGCCGCGATGGGCGCCCCGGACCGGGTCCGGCAGATGGCCCCGGGCGTTCCGATGCGCCGCGCCGGGCGCGCGGAGGAGATCGCCGCGGCCATCGCCTGGCTGCTGTCGCCGGACGCCTCGTACACGACGGGCGCGGTACTGCGGGTGGCGGGCGGACGCTGAGGCGGTCCGGTCACCGGGGCCGGCGGGCCCGGTCGCCGGGTATGGCGGGTATGGCCAGGCGGGGCGCCGGGTAGGGCCGACCCGGTCACCGGGGCCGGCCGGTCGGATCGCCGGGTACGGCCGGTCCGGTCACCTCACCGGTGTGGCCGGTCGGGTCGCCGGGTCAGGCAGCCCCGGTCCTCACGCCGCCTCGATCACCTCGCCGCGCATCGCGGCCGCCCACTCGACCACCAGGAGTTCGTACTCCTCGCGTTCCTGGGCCGACAGTGATCCGCCCGCGCGCCGCCACAGCGCGCGGATCCGCTCGTTCAACTCAGCGGCGGAGCGCGCGGAATCGCGGGCCGGAGCTTCGGGGGACATGCCGACAAGCCTAGGGGCAAGCACTGACAGTCCGCTACCGGGCGGCTACAGAAGCCGCCGCGACTGCCCGGCTAGTGCGCCGCCTCGCCCGCGTCCGGGCTCAGTACGCCCATGCTGACCAGCACGATGAGCACGATGCCCAGGACGACGCGGTAGTAGACGAACGGCATGAAGCTCTTGGTGGAAATAAACTTCATAAACCACGCGATGACGACATATCCGACAGCGAACGCGATGATCGTCGCGAAGATCGTCGGGCCCCAGGCGACGTGATCGTTCTCCAGCGCGTCCTTCAGTTCGAACAGGCCCGAGGCGAGCACCGCGGGGACGGCGAGCAGGAACGAGTAGCGGGCCGCGGCCTCGCGCCGGTAGCCCATGAACAGGCCGCCGCTGATGGTCGCGCCGGAGCGGGAGACGCCCGGGATGAGCGCCGCCGCCTGGCAGATGCCGAAGATCAGGCCGTCCCGCACACCGAGGTCCGTCAGTTCCTTGCGCTGCTTGGCCACCCGGTGCCGGCCGCCGCTCTCGTCACGCGCCGCCAGCCGGTCCGCGACACCGATCACGATGCCGACGACCACCAGCATGGTGGCGGTGATCCGCAGGTCGCGGAACGGACCCTCGATCTGGTCCTTCAGGGTCACCCCGAGCACGCCGATCGGGATCGACCCGATGATGACCAGCCAGCCCATGCGCGCGTTGTGATCCGCCCGCATCTCCTTGTTCACCAGCGACTTGCTCCACGCCCCGATGATCGAGGCGATGTCCTTGCGGAAGTAGATCAGCACGGCGGCCTCGGTACCGATCTGGGTGATCGCCGTGAAGGCCGCCCCCGGGTCGTGCCAGCCGGAGAACGCCGCGGTCAGCCGCAGGTGCGCGCTGGAGGAGACGGGGAGGAACTCGGTCAGCCCCTGGACGAGTCCGAGGATGAATGATTCAAACCAAGACATGAGGTTAGGAAGTCCAAGTGCCGATCGTGAACGGGCGGAACGGGCGACGGACACACCTGCCGACGCCTGCGGTGATCAGGATCGGGCGTGCCGAGGGGCAGCGTAGCGCCCCTGGATGACAGGCCGGGCACAGGGCCCGGTCAGCGCGGACGCAGCCGGTTCCGCTTGCGCCAGGCCAGCGCGGCACCGGCGAGAGCGGGCAGCGCGATGCAGGCCAGCGCGATCAGGAAGGCGGGGGAGGTGGGGGTGGCGGCGCGGGCGCCGGCCACGACGTAGGCGGCGGTGTTCGGGATCGAGCCGAGCGCCGTCGCGAGCAGGAACGGCAGCAGACCCATCCGGGAGACCGCGGCGCAGTAGTTCGCCGCCGCGAACGGCACCCCGGGGAACAGCCGCGCGGCCAGCATCGACCGGAAGCCGTGTCTGCTGAGCTGCCCGTCCGCGGCCCTCAGCCACTTGCCGCGCAGCAGCGGACGCAGCGCCTCCTGGCCGAGGAACCGGCCCAGGCAGAAGGCGATCCCGGCGCCCAGCACCGTGCCCGCCAGCGCCGAGCCGAGGCCGAGCGTCGAGCCGAAGAGCGCGCCCGCCGCCAGGTTGAGCAGCGGGCGGGGCACGAAGGCGACGGTGCACAGTCCGTACGCGACCGCGTACGCCAGCGCCGCCGCGGTTCCGCCCAACTGCGGTGGCCAGCCGTGCACCAGCAGCTTCTGCGGCTGCAACAGCAGTACCGCCGAGGCGGCCGAGGCGAGCAGCAGGACCAGCAGGGAGAGCCGGGACCAGGGCGACAGCAGGATTCTCGTCGCGCGGGCGGAGATCCCGGTCGGCGCGGCGGGGACCGGTGTTCCGGTGGCGGCCCGGGGAGAGGCCGTGGCGGTGCCCCCAGAGCGGGTGGTGGCATCGAGCATCCGGTGACCCTAACCGACACATACGTGTGATCGCCGTATGGTGCGTCTCAGGACTGTCACAGGCGGGCAAAGTCCGGCCGCGCCGAGCAGTCCCGTTCCCGCCCCGCGGGACACCCCGCGCCCCGGCGAGGCGGACTGCGCCGCGCGGCCGGCGGCTGCCGGAGCGGGAGTACCGCTCCGCCGGGATCGCGGCGGTGGATCTGCTCCGCCGTCATGTTCCCGTCCTCACCGGCGGCCCCGAGCCGCACCGCCCTATCGAACTCCCGTGCCATAAAAAACCATTCGACGTGGGGCAAAGCGTCGGCAATCATCGGCGTCATGTTCCGGTACGCCTTCCACCTCGTCGCATCCGCAGCCGCGGATGGACCGAAGGCTGCCGTCGGCGGCGCCCGAAGCTGACCCTCTCCGGATCGTCCGGCGGACCCCGCAGGGGGAGGGTCGGTGAGTCACCGGGGTCCCTCTCGCTCATCCCACTCACGAGGCTTCGAGGTACCGCCATGTCCAAGACGGCGTACGTCCGCACCAAACCGCATCTGAACATCGGCACGATGGGCCATGTCGACCACGGCAAGACCACCCTGACCGCCGCCATCACCAAGGTCCTCGCCGAGCGCGGCGGCACCGCGTTCGTGCCGTTCGACCGCATCGACCGCGCCCCCGAGGAGGCGGCGCGCGGCATCACCATCAACATCGCGCACGTCGAGTACGAGACCGACACCCGCCACTACGCGCACGTCGACATGCCCGGTCACGCCGACTACGTCAAGAACATGGTCACCGGCGCCGCCCAGCTCGACGGGGCGATCCTCGTCGTCTCCGCGCTGGACGGGATCATGCCGCAGACCGCCGAACACGTGCTGCTCGCCCGGCAGGTGGGCGTCGACCACATCGTCGTCGCGCTCAACAAGGCCGACGCGGTCGCGGACGGCGAGGACGCGGTGCTGGCCGACCTGGTGGAGCTGGAGGTCCGGGAACTGCTCACCGCGCACGGCTACGGCGGCGACACCGCGCCGGTCGTACGGGTCTCCGGACTGAAGGCGCTGCACGGCGACCCCCGGTGGACGGCGTCCATTCAGGCGCTGCTCGACGCGGTGGACACGTACGTGCCGATGCCCGAGCGGTATCTGGACGCGCCCTTCCTGCTGCCGGTGGAGAACGTGCTCACCATCACCGGACGCGGCACGGTCGTCACGGGTGCCGTCGAGCGTGGCACGGTCCGGGTCGGCGACCGCGTCGAGGTGCTCGGCGCGGGCGTCGAGACGGTGGTCACCGGGCTGGAGACCTTCGGCAAGCCGATGACGGAGGCCCAGGCCGGCGACAACGTGGCGCTGCTGCTGCGCGGTGTCCCCCGGGACGCGGTCCGGCGCGGACAGGTCGTCGCCGAGCCGGGGAGCGTGCTGCCGCGGCGGGCCTTCACGGCACAGGTGTACGTGCTGTCGGCGCGGGAGGGCGGGCGGTCCACGCCCGTCGCCAGCGGATACCGGCCGCAGTTCTACATCCGTACCGCGGACGTGGTCGGGAACGTGGACCTCGGGGCGGCGGGGGTCGCCCGGCCCGGGGAGACGGTCACGATGACCGTGGAGCTGGGGCGGGAGGTGCCGCTGGAGCCGGGGCTCGGGTTCGCCATCCGGGAGGGCGGGCGGACCGTGGGCGCCGGGACGGTGACGCGGGTGCGGTGAGAGCCGCGCTCCGCACCGGCGCGTCGCAAGGCCGGGCACCGGCACATTGAAGAAGGCCGGGCACCGGCACATTGAGGAACGGAAGGCCGGGCACCGGCACAATGAAGGGGTGAACGCCGATCCCATACCCGTCTCCCGCGGCACCGAGCACGGGCTCGCCAAGCTCATGCCCGACGTCGACCGGGAGCGGGCCTGGCTGCTGACGGTCGACGGGGCGCCGCAGTCGTACGTCGACCTGGACCAGCCGGAGCACCTGGAGTTCGAGTACACGCGGCGGCTCGGGCATGTGCTGGACCTCGTGGCCGAGCCGGGGCGGGCGCTGGACGTACTGCATCTCGGCGGGGGCGCGTTCACCCTGCCCCGGTACCTGGCGGCGACCCGGCCCGGCTCCCGGCAGGACGTGGTGGAGTTCGACCGCGGACTGCTGGAACTGGTCGCCGAGCACCTGCCGCTCCCGGCCGGCGCCCGCATCGCGCCGCACGCGGCCGACGCCCGCGACTGGCTGGCCAAGGCCCCGGCGGACTCGGCGGACGTCCTGGTCGCCGACGTCTTCGGCGGCTCCCGGGTGCCCGCGCACCTGACCTCCGTGGCCTACGCGGAGCAGGCCGCGCGGGTGCTGCGGGGCGACGGCGTGTACCTGGCCAACCTGGCCGACGCCGCGCCGTTCGACTTCCTGCGCTCCCAGCTGGCCACCTTCGGCGCGCTTTTCCCGGAGCTGGTGCTGATCGCCGAGCCGGGCGTGCTGCGCGGGCGCCGGTTCGGGAACGCGGTGCTGGCCGCCGCCCACCGGCCGCTGGACGTGACCGCGCTGGCCCGGCGCACCGCCGCCGACGCCTTCCCGGCCCGGGTGGAACACGGCCCGGGACTGCGGAGGTTCATGGGCAGCGCACGGCCGGTGCGGGACGCGGACGCGGTGCCGTCACCGGAGCCGCCCGAGGGGGCGTTCGGCATCGGCTGACGCGGGGCCGGGAGTCGCCTGCATCGTCCTGAGCCCTGCGACGACACGTTCGGTATCGGCATCGGTATGGGTATCGGTATCGGCATGGGCTGATGCGGTGCGGGCCCTTTGCCGGCGCGGGTTTTCTACGTCCCGCCGGTGCGGGACGCGGACGCGGTGCCGTCATCCCAGCTCGCCGAGGGGCCGTTCGGCAGCGGCCGACGCGGGGCCGCCTCCCTTCGCAGCGCGCGTCACCGGTGCAGTCCGGCGGCGCAGGTTCCGTACGTCCGGGACGGCCAGTACGGCCGCCGTGACCAGGACCACCAGCACCGCGCAGCCCCACAGCGACTCGGCGCGCCCGAACGCCGTCTCCGAGGGGCCCGCCAGCGCGGTCGCGGCCGGCACCAGCGCGACGGAGCCGAACCAGTCGTACGCCGATATCCGCGACAGCTTCTCCTCGGGCACCTCCTGGTGCAGCGCGGTCATCCACGAGACGCCGAAGACCTCGATGGACACGCCGGTGACGAGCATCACCGCGCACAGCACGCCGACCGGCGCCGTCAGCGCCAGGGCGGCGGAGGGGAGGGCCAGCGGGAAGACGCACAGGGTGCCGGCGAGCAGCAGGCGGCGCGGTTTCCAACGGGTCATCAGCAGCGCGCCGCCGACCGTGCCGACGCCGAAGCAGGCCAGCGCCAGGCCCCACGGTCCGGCCCCGCCCAGGTGGTCGCGGGCGACCAGCGGGCCGTAGACCGCCTCGGCGGCGCCGACCACCGCGTTGGCGACCGAGAACTGCACCACGATGCCCCACAGCCACGGCCGGCCGCTGAACTCCCGCCAGCCGTCGCGCAGATCGGCGAGCAGGCCGTCGCCCGGGGCGCGCGGCGGAATGTGGCTCACGTCGAGCAGTCCGCGCAGCCCGGCCGCGCAGCCGAACGCCGCCGCGTCCGCCGCGAGCACCCAGCCGGGACCGATCGCGGCGACCAGCGCGCCGCCCAGCGCCGCGCCGCCCAGGCCGGCGCCGTGCACCGCCATCCGGAACACCGCGAAGGCCCGTCCGGCGTGCTCGCCGTCGACCGAGGACATCAGCATGCCCTCCGCCGCCGGGGAGAAGAACGCCTGCCCGGTGCCGCCGAGCCCGGCCAGCAGCATCATCTGCCACAACCGCGGCTCCCCGGCCAGGACGAGCACCGCGAACGCCGCCTGCGACAGACAGTTGAGCGTGTTGGCGGCGACCATCACCCGGTGCCGCGGCAGCCGGTCCGCCAACGCGCCGCCGATCAGCAGGAAGAGCACCAGGGGCAGGGTGCGGGCGGCGGCCACCAGACCCACGTCGCCGCCGTCGCCGCCCGCCTCCAGCACGGCGAACGCGGCGGCGATCAGCGCGCCGTTGCCGCCCAGGCCGGTCACCACCGTGGCGGTGGTGAGCAGGGTGTAGTTGCGGGTCGCCCAGACGGGGCGGCTGGGCAGGAGAGGCAGGGTCGGCACTGGGCGACTATCGCCGTCCCGGCCGCCGATGACAATCCGTGTATGCCGCATCCGGTGATCCCGGAAAGCGGCGGACGGCCTCTGGCCCCGGATGCTACTCACGGGTAACCTGTTGCCATGAGCGCAGACCAGATGTCGATCGGCGAGATGCTCGCCGCCACGGTGCCGATGGTGCGGACCCTGAACCTGGAGTACCTGGAGACCGGTCCGGACCGGGCCGTACTGGCCCTCCCGGACCAGAGCGAGTACCGCAACCACGTCGGCGGACCGCACGCCGGGGCGATGTTCACCCTCGGCGAGTCGGCCAGCGGCGCGATCGTGCTGGCCGCGTTCGGCGACCAGCTCTCGCGGGCCGTGCCGCTGCCGGTCAACGCCGAGATCGCGTTCAAGAAGATCGCGCTGGGCCCGGTCACCGCCACCGCGACGCTGGGGCGGCCCGCCGCCGAGGTGGTCGCGGAGCTGGACGAGGGCCGGCGCCCCGAGTTCCCGGTGACCGTGGCCATCCGGCGCGAGGACGGCGCCGTCACCGGGGAGATGACCGTGATCTGGACCCTGCGGCCGGGCGGCTGAGCCGCGAGGGCCCGGCCGGGTGGTGCCGGGCCGGGCCCTCGGTCCATGCGGGAGTCAGGCGGCCAGGTGCCCGCCGGTGCCGTCCAGGGCGCCGTCCTCGCCGCCCGCCAGGCCGGCCACGAACTCCTTCAGCCACGCCGTGAACCCCGGCCCCAGATCCGGCCGGTCGCAGGCCAGCCGCACCACCGTGCGCAGGTACTCCGCCTTGTCCCCGGTGTCGTAGCGCAGGCCGTCGAAGACCACCCCGTGCACCGTGCCGCCCGCGGCGAGGTCCTGGAGGGCGTCGGTGAGCTGGATCTCCCCGCCCCGGCCCGGCGCGGTGCGCTCCAGGACGCCGAAGACGGCCGGGTCCAGGACGTAACGGCCGATGACCGCGTACCGGCTCGGTGCCCGCTCCGGGGCCGGCTTCTCCACCAGCCCGGTGACCCGGACCACGCCGTCCTCCCCGGTGGCCTCGACGGCGGCGCAGCCGTAGAGGTTGATCTGGTCCGCCGGCACCTCCATCAGGGCGACGACGCTGCCCGCGTACCGGCCCCGGACGTCGAGCATCCGGCTGAGCAGCGTCTCGCGCGGGTCGATCAGGTCGTCGCCGAGCAGCACGGCGAACGGCTGGTCGCCGATGTGCCGGCGGGCGCACAGGACCGCGTGGCCGAGGCCCAGCGGCTCGCCCTGCCGGATGTGGTGGATGTCCGCGAGCCGCGCCGGATCGCGCACCGCGTCCAGCCGTACGGTGTCGCCCTTCGCCGTGAGGGTCTGCTCCAGTTCGAGGGCTTGGTCGAAGTGGTCCTCGATGGCCCGCTTGTTGCGCCCGGTGATCATCAGTACGTCGTCCAGACCGGCCGCCGCCGCTTCCTCGACGACGTACTGGATGGCCGGTTTGTCGACGACCGGCAGCATCTCCTTGGGGGTGGCCTTCGTGGCGGGCAGGAACCGCGTGCCGAGCCCGGCGGCCGGCACGACCGCCTTGCGCACGGCACGGGCGGGACCGGTCGTGGTCGGAGTGGGGGAGGCGATCATGGGGTCATGCTGACCCGGCCGGATGGGAAACGGCCGAGAACCGGCTCGCAGTGAGCTGTGGGTGCTGTGGGTGCTGTGGGTCATTGCGGGCTCCTTCGCGCCGCGCCGCGTCGTCCGGCGGGGTGGCGGGCCCGCCTTGGCGCATAGTGCCTGCGTGCACAGACCCCAGGAGCCCCGGACCATGCCCCCCGCCGCCTCCCGGCGGACCGCCCTGCGCCTGCTGGCCGGCACCACCGTCGCCGGGGCGGTGACCGGCACCGGCGGACGCGCCCACGCCGCCGGTGCCGGCGCGGGCGGCGACGGACGTACGGACGCGGTCGGTGGCGGCGCGGGCGCCGACGGACGTGCGGATGCCGGCGGCGACCGCGTCGACGACCTCGTCGCCCGCCTGACCCTTGCGGAGAAGACCTCCCTGCTGCACGGGGCACCCGATCCCGCCCCCCTGGGCCAGGCCGGCCACCTCCCCGGCGTGCCCCGGCTCGGCATCCCGCCGCTGCGCCTGGCCGACGGTCCGGCCGGCGTCCGGGTCACCGCCGCCGCCACCGCGCTGCCCGCCCCCGTGCTGCTGGCCGCCGCCTTCGACCCGGACCTGGCCCGCCGCTACGGCGAGGTCATCGGCCGCGAGGGCCGCGCCCTCGGCCAGGACGTGCTGCTCTCCCCGATGGTCAACCTGATCCGCACCCCGTACGCCGGCCGCAACTTCGAGACCTTCGCCGAGGACCCGCTGCTCGCCGCCGACCTGGTCGCCGCCGAGATCACGGGCATCCAGCGCGAGGGACTCGTCGCGACCGTCAAGCACTTCGCGCTGAACAACCAGGAGAAGGACCGCGAGACGGTCGACGTCCGGGTCGACGAACGCACCCTGCGCGAGGTCTACCTGCCCGCCTTCGAGGCCGCCGTCACCGCCCGCACCGGCGCGGTGATGGCCGCCTACAACAAGGTCGGCGGCACCCACGCCGGCGAGTACGCGGACCTGCTCACCGGCGTGCTGCGGGACGACTGGGGCTTCGACGGCCTGGTGATGAGCGACTGGTCCGCCACCCACTCCACCGCCCGTGCCCTCGCCGCCGGCCTCGACCTGGAGATGCCGGACGGCAGGCACTACGGGGACGCCCTGCTGACCGCGGTGCGCGACGGCACCGTCCCCGAGCAGCACGTCGACCGGGCCGTACGCCGGGTCCTGACCGTCATGGACCGCTTCGGCCTGCTCGGCCCCACCCCGCCGCCGCGCCCCGCCCGGAACGCCGCCGCCGGGGCCGCCGTCGCCCGCGAGGTCGCCGAGGCGGGCGCCACCCTGCTGCGCAACGAACACGGCACCCTGCCGCTGACCCCCGGCCGCACCGTCGCCGTGATCGGCCCCACCGGAGCCCGCCCCCTGGTCGGCGGCGGAGGCAGCGCCCATGTCGTCCCCGACCGCGCCGCCGCTCCGGTGGACACCATCGGCGCCCGCGCCGCCCGGGTGACCTACGCCCTCGGCGAGGACATCTACGGCAAGCGCCTGCCCGCCGCCGCCCTCACCCCCGCCCTGGACACCGAGTCCCGCCACGTACCCGCCGGCCGCACCTGGACCTACGACGGCACCCTCACCGTCCCCGAGGACGACGAGTGGACCCTCCTGCTGCACTACTCCGCCGACCCCGCCCACCGACCCGAGGTCCGCCTAGACGACGCGAACCTCTTCCCGCCGGCCCCCGGCTACACCGAGCACTTCCCCGGCGGCCTGCTCACCACCGCCCCCGACGGCCTCGCCGTCCGCCGCCGGGCCCTGCGGCTCGGCGCGGGCCGGCACCGGCTGCGGATCACCGCGGCCGGGGGCGAGCGGGGACAGACCTTCCGGCTGCGGCACCTCACCGGCGCGACCCGGGCGGCCGACGTCACCGAGGCGGTACGCGCCGCCCGCGCCGCCGACGACGTGGTCCTGTTCGCCTACGAGGACGCCACCGAGGGCCAGGACCGCGCCACCCTCGCCCTGCCCGGCGGCCAGAACCGGCTGATCGAGGCCGTGACCCGGGCCAACCCCCGTACCACCGTCGTCCTCAACACCTCCGCCGCCGTCCTGATGCCCTGGCTGGCCGCGACCGGCGCCGTGCTCCAGATGTACTACCCCGGCCAGGAGGGCGCCGCCGCCACCGCCGCCGTCCTGTACGGCGAGTGCGACCCGGGCGGCCGGCTGACCCAGACCTTCCCCGCCGCCGACGACCGCCACCCGGTCGCCGGGGACCCGCGCCGCTACCCGGGCGTGGCCGGCACCGAGGAGTACCGCGAGGGCGTCCACATCGGCCACCGCTGGTACGACGCCCACGGCGTGCGCCCGCTGTTCCCCTTCGGGCACGGACTGTCGTACACCTCCTTCGCCTACACCGATCCGGTGGCCCGCCCGGCGCCGGGCGGCGGGCTCGACGTCGCCCTCACCGTCCGCAACACCGGCCGCCGGGACGGCGTGACGGTGGCGCAGGTGTACCTGGGACCCTCCCCCGACCTCCCGCTCGACCAGCCCGTACGGGCGCTGGCGGGCTACCGGCGGCTCGCGCTGCGGGCGGGGGAGCGGCGCCGGGTGACCGTGCGGGTCAGCGCCCGCACCCTGTCCTGCTGGGACGTCCGGCGCCACGACTGGGTGCTGGGCACCGGCCGGCGGGCGGTGTGGATCGGGGCGTCGGCGGCCGATCTGCGGCTGCGCACGAACGCGGACGTGGGTGCGCTCGCATGACGGACGTAGGCGCGCTCGGGTGACGGACGTGGGCGCGCTCGGGTGACCAAGTAGGCTTCCCGGGACAGCAGGAGCGAAAACCCCGAGGAGCCGGCAGTGCACGTCCAGGAGTGGCTCGACACCGTGCCCGCGGCGGCCGTCTACGCCGTGGTGGGACTGGTCATCGGTCTGGAGAGCCTGGGCATCCCGCTGCCCGGCGAGATCATCCTGGTGTCGGCGGCCCTGCTGTCGTCGCAGCACGGCGCCATCGACCCGGTGATCCTCGGCGCCTGCGCCACCGCCGGCGCGGTGATCGGCGACTCCATCGGCTACGCCATCGGCCGCAAGGGCGGCCGGCCACTGCTGGCCTGGCTGGGCCGGAAGTTCCCGCGCCACTTCGGCGAGGCCCACGTCGCCACCGCCGAACGGTCCTTCACCAAGTGGGGCATGTGGGCGGTCTTCTTCGGCCGCTTCATCGCCCTGCTGCGCATCTTCGCGGGCCCGCTGGCCGGTGTCCTGCACATGCCGTACTGGAAGTTCCTGATCGCCAACGTCCTCGGCGGCATCGTCTGGGCCGGCGGCACCACCGCCGTCATCTACTACGTCGGCGTGGTCGCCGAATCCTGGCTCAAGCGCTTCTCCTGGCTGGGCCTGGTGGCGGCGGTGCTCATCGGCGCCATCTCGATGCTGGTGCTGAGGCGGAAGGCGAAGAAGGCGGAGACTGTGCCGGCGGCGGCGGAGGCGGAAACCCCCTGAGGGGCGCGGGGAACTGCGCGATCAACCACAAACGCGCCTGTTCACACCCGCACCCCGCGAACCCCCCTCATCCCCCGAGCTCCCCCCGGTGCACCTTCGCCAACTCGGCATACCTCGTGCCGTTGAGGGTGAGGCCCTCCTTCTCCTCCCGCGTCAACTCCCGCCGCACCTTCGCCGGCACCCCCGCCACCAGCACCCCCGCCGGCACCACCATCCCCTGCGGCACCAGCGCCTGTGCCGCCACCAGCGACCCCGTCCCGATCACCGCCCCGTTCAGCACGGTCGCCCCCATCCCGACCAGACAGTCGTCCTCGACGGTCGCCCCGTGCACCACGGCGTTGTGCCCGATGGACACCCGTTCCCCGACGGTGACCGGGAAGCCCGGGTCGGCGTGCAGCGTGCAGTTGTCCTGGACGTTGCTGTCCGCCCCGACCGTGATCCGCTCGACGTCACCCCGCAGCACCGCCCCGTACCAGACACTCGCCCCCGCGCGCAGCGTCACGTCCCCGATCACCGAGGCGGTCGGCGCCACGAACGCCGCCCCGTCCACCTCGGGCTCCCTGCCGCCGATGCCCGTGATCAGTGCCTTGTGCGTCATCGTCGCCTCCTGGTCGGTGATGTCACCGGCACGGTAGCCGACCCGGTGGGGTGAAGATCACAGCCCTCCCCGCCCAGCACCGCGCGGACCGCTGAGTACCGTGTGCGGGTGCCGAAGCGCGAGAACACGTATCAGTCCTGGGGGCGCCGCCTCGCGCAGCGGGCCGTCCACGCGGGCTGGGCCTGGGTGCGGCGCACCGGTTCGGTCACCGCCGAGCAGCCCGGACGGTTCCGCTTCGGCGCCCTCGGCCCCGGCACCCGGCTCGCCTTCCCGCTCGGCACGGTCTTCGGCGAACCCTGGATCCACCTCGGCGCCCACTGCATCATCGGCGAGCAGGTCACGCTGACCGCCGGTCTGATGCCCGACCTCGACCTCGGCCCCGAGCCGATCCTGCGCCTCGGCGACGGCGTCGTCCTCGGCCGGGGCAGCCACGTCATCGCCGACACCACCGTCACCATCGGCAGCGACTGCTACTTCGGCCCGTACGTCTACGTCACCTCCACCAACCACTCCTACGACGATCCGCACCAGCCCATCGGCAAGCAGTGGCCCCGGATGGAGCCGGTCGAGATCGGCCCCGGCTGCTGGATCGGCACCGGCGCGGTGATCCTGCCGGGCGCGCGGATCGGCCGGAACGTGGTGGTGGCCGCCGGCGCCGTGGTCCGGGGCGCGGTGCCCGACCACGCCGTGGTGGCGGGCGCGCCCGCCCGCGTCGTACGGCGCTGGACGCCCGACGACGGCTGGCAGCCCCCGCTGCGCACGCCGGCCCCGGTGCCGATCCCGGACGGGGTGACGCCGGGCCAGTTGCGCGCGCTGTCGGACCTCGACGATGCGGCCGTCGCGCACCTCGCCCGGCTGGAGACGGAGTCCTGACCGGCCCCGCCCCGCAGTACAGTGCACTGAACGAACTGGTACAGCCACGCACCACCCTGGACGGAACGTGTCGGACCTCGACCTGCTGACCCAGTCGCTCGCGCGCAACGTCAGACGCTGGCGCACCGAGCGCGGCTTCACCCTGGACGCCCTGGCCGGCCGGGCCGGGGTCAGCCGCGGCATGCTGATCCAGATCGAACAGGCCCGGACCAACCCCAGCCTCGGCACCGTCGTCAAGATCGGCGACGCGCTCGGCGTCAGCATCCCCACCCTGCTCGACCACGAGCAGG
Organism: Streptomyces sp. NPDC023723; assembly: GCF_040639815.1. Classification (NCBI taxonomy): domain Bacteria; kingdom Bacillati; phylum Actinomycetota; class Actinomycetes; order Kitasatosporales; family Streptomycetaceae; genus Streptomyces; species Streptomyces sp. NPDC023723. Next base: position 54,566 of record NZ_JBFAAP010000026.1, on the reverse strand, counting down.
CCGCCACGGTCCGGGTCGTCCCCGCCGGCGAGGCGGTACGGCTCTGGCACACCGAGGCCGGCAGCTACAGCCGGCTGCTGGCCGGCACCGAGGCGCCCGGCCCGCTGGAGATGTGGGACTGGCGGCTGATGCCGGGCGAGCACAGCCCCTCCGACCCGCACCCGGCCGGCACGGTCGAGCTGGTGCACGTCACGGCCGGCGAACTGACCATCACCGTGGACGGCACGGAGTACCGGGTGCCGGCCGGGGCGAGCGCCTCCTTCGCGGCCGACACCGCGCACACGTACGCCAACACGGGCGGCGTACCGATGGAGATGGTGATGGCGGTCTCGGTGCCACCGGTGCGCTGATCCCTTGTTACCGTGCGGGCATGCAGCCACCCATCGGAAACTTCGACCGGGCCACCCCCGCGCCCGACTGCCTCGACGACCTGACCCGCCCGGTCGCCGACGCGGTCCGCCACTGGCGCGGCGGCGTCCCCGCCGAGCAGATCCTCTACGTCGACACCGACCCGGAGTGGGCCGACACCGCCACCTTCGTCGAGCACTACGGCCGCGACCTGCTGGAGCAGTCCGCCAACTGCGTCGTCGTCAGCGGCAAGCGGGGCGGCGAGGCCACCCTGGCCGCGTGCCTGGTGCTCTCCACCACCCGGGTCGACGTCAACGGCGTGGTCCGCCGTCACCTCGGCGCCCGCAAGGCGTCCTTCGCCCCGATGGACACGGCCACCGGCGAGACCGGCATGGAGTACGGCGGCATCACGCCGGTCGGCCTGCCCGGCGACTGGCCGCTGCTGGTGGACTCCGCCGTCGTCGACCTGCCGTACGTCCTGGTCGGCAGCGGCCGGCGGCGCGGCAAACTGCTGGTGCCCGGCAAGGCGTTCGCGGAATTCCCGGGCGCGGTCGTCCTGGACGCGCTGGGCGTCGCCTGAGCGTGCCCTACTCGCCGGTGCGGGTGCCGAGGTACTGCTCGGCGAAGGCCGCCGCGGCGACCGGGGAGTCGAACAGCCGGCGCAGCCGGGCGAGCGCGCCGCCCGCCCGGTACGGGTCGCCCGACGCCGTGCCGTGGTACACCTCCGACAGCCAGCCGCTGAACTCCTGGTAGTCCCAGACGCGTTCCAGACAGCGGTCGGAGTACCCGTTGAGGACGCCGTCGTCCCCTCTGGTCAGCCGCGCGACCAGCCCGTCGGCCAGCAGGAAGGCGTCGTGCAGGGCGAGGTTCATGCCCTTCGCGGCGATCGGCGCGGTGAGATGGGCGGCGTCCCCGGCCAGGAACAGCCGCCCGGACACCATCGGCTCGACCACGTAGTTGTGCATGTCGAGGACGCGCTTCTCGATCAGCCGCCCCTCGTTCAGCGGCGGCGCGTCCGCCGCGCGCAGCCGCTCCCGCAACTCGTCCCACACCCGCTGGTGCGACCAGTTCGCCGGATCGTCGCCCGGCGGGCACTGGAGGTAGTACCGGGTGACGTCGGCGCTGCGCTGCATGTGCCCGGCGAACCCGCGCGGGTGCATCCCGAACACCACGCTGCTCGCCGACGGCGGCGCCTCGGCGAGCAGCGCCAGCCAGCCGATGCCGTAGTCGAACCGCGCGATCCGCAGCCGCCCGGCCGGCACCGCGGCCCGCGTCACCCCGCGCGCCCCGTCGCACCCGGCGACGAACGCGCACTCCACCACCCGGCGTTCACCGGTCCCGGCGCAGGTGTACGACACCGCGGGCCGCTCGCTGTCCAGGCCGCGCAGCCGCACGTCCCGCACCCCGAACCGCACCGCGCCGCCCCGCACGTCCACGTACTCCCGCACGAGGTCGGTCACGAGGAAGTGCTGCGGATACACCCAGTGGTGACGCCCCGTCAGCTCGCGGTACCGGAACCGGTACCGCTCCCCGCCGAACCGGAACTCGCACTCGGTGTGCCGCTGCGCCCGCTCCAGCAGCCGCCCGGCCAGCCCGCGCCGCTCCAGCCCGCGCACCGCCCACTCCTCGATCACCCCGGCCCGCGGCCGCTGCTCGACGGACCGCCGGCTCTCGGCCTCCAGCACCAGACAGTCCACCCCGGCGGCCCGCAGCACACAGCCCACGGTGAGCCCGGCGGGACCGGCGCCGACGACGACGACCGGGAAACGCTCGGCGGGGCGCGACGATGAGGTGGTCACCCGCGCATTATGACGGCGGGCGCTGTCCCAGGCGAGGTATCTCGATCGCCGGGCAGCGGTCCATCACCATGTCGAGCCCGGCGCCCCGGGTCCGCTCGTACGCCGCCTCGTCGACCACTCCGAGCTGGAACCACACCGCTCGTGCGCCCTTGGCGACCGCCTCGTCGGCGACCGCCCCGGCCAGCTCGCTGTTGACGAAGACATCGACCACGTCCACGTCGAAGGGAATGTCCGCGAGCGAGGCGTACCCCGGCTCGCCGTGCACCGTCTCGGCCTTCGGGTGCACCGGCACGATCCGCTTCCCGAACCGCTGGAGCACCGCCGCGACCCCGTGGGCGGCCCGCCGCTGGTTGGCGGAGAGTCCCACCACCGCCCAGGTGCCACCGGTCCCGGTGAGAATCCTGCGGACGGTTGCCTCGTCGCCGTACATGCCGCTCTCCTCGCACTCCCCGACTTCCTGGACCGGTTCCATACCGCACAACGGATCACGGCGGACGGAGATTCCCGTGCCGTCCGGCCGCGGCGGCGGACAGGCCCTAGGCTCGCACCGTGCTCCGCATCACCGACGCCCGGACCGGCGAAACGGTCGCAGCCGCCCCCGCCCGCCGGGGCCTGACCCGTGTGCACGCGCACGTGGCGCGGCGTGACGCCACCGCGCTGCGCGTGCTGCTCGTCACCGATCTGCTCGTGCGCGCGCTGGAACTCGGCGGTACGCCCGTGTGGGCGCTGCTGTCCGGCGGCCGTCAGGAGGCGGAGCTGCGGGCGGACGCCGCGGCCCTCGGCACGCACCCCCTGGAGGACGGCCGGGACGCCGGCGCCGGGCCGGGCGAGGCGCGGGCCGTCCAGGTCGTCGCCGAGGGCGGCACGGCTCCCGACGGCGTCCTGGTGAGCGTCGCCCCCGTCGACGACCTGGACAGCGGCGCCGCCGACCCCTACGCCCTGCGGCTGGCCCTGCTCGCCCGGCCCCGGGGCGAGGCGGTACGGCTCGACGCGGCGGCCCTGGACGACGCCCGGGAAACCCTGCGGCGGCATCGCCGCGCGGTGGCCGACTGGGCGCGGCAGCCTTCGCGCCCGGTCCCGGAGGACGTCCGCGCCGAGCTGCGCGCCGCGTGGGAGGACGACCTCGACGCGCCCGCCGTGCTGCGGGTGCTGCGCGAGGTGGCGACCGGTTCCGGACTGCCGGACGGCGCCCGCTTCGAGACGTACGCCTACGCCGACCGGTTCCTCGGCCTGCACCTCGTCCGGGACCTGGGCTCCGGGTAGGGCCGGACGGCGAGCACTTAGGCTGACCCGATGCAGGACCAGTACCGCACCGTCGCCCGCGCGGGTGTGCACGAGACCGAGATCAACCGCTCGCGCTTCCTGTGCGCGCTCGCCCCGGCCGGCGGCGAGCAGGAGGCCCAGGACTTCGTCGCGGCCGTGCGCAAGGAGCACGCGGACGCCACCCACAACTGCTGGGCGTACGTCATCGGCGCCGACGCCGCCGTGCAGCGCGCGAGCGACGACGGGGAGCCCGGGGGCACCGCCGGAATGCCCATGCTCCAGATGCTGCTGCGGCGCGACATGCGGTACGTCGTCGCCGTCGTCACCCGCTACTACGGCGGCGTCAAGCTGGGGGCCGGGGGGCTGATCCGGGCGTACGGGGGCGCGGTCGGGGAGGCGCTGGACGCCGTGGGGACGGTGACCCGGCGGCGGTTCCGGCTGGCCGTCGTCACCGTCGACCACCAGCGGGCCGGCAAACTCCAGCACGAGCTGCGCGCCACCGGACGCACGGTGCGCGACGTGCGCTACGGCGAGGCCGTCACCATCGAGATCGGACTGCCGGACGCCGACGTGCCCGCCTTCAGGGCCTGGCTGGCGGACGCGACCGCCGGGACGGCCGGGTTCGAACTCGGCGGCGAGTCCTATGGAGATACGTGAGGCAAAGCGGGCAAAGTTCGCTTAATGCCCGCCTCGGGCGGGGCGAAACGGGAGTAACCGAACGTGCTGTCAGACCCGGCCGTTAATGTCGGGGAGCATGAGACTGCTGCACACTTCCGACTGGCACCTCGGCCGGGCCTTTCACCGGGTGAACATGCTCGGTGCCCAGGCCGGGTTCATCGGCCACCTCGTCGACACCGTGCGCGAGCACGCCGTCGACGCCGTGGTCGTGTCGGGAGACGTGTACGACCGGGCGGTGCCGCCGCTGGCCGCGGTCGAGCTGTTCGACGACGCCCTGCACCGCCTCGCCGCCCTCGGGGTGCCCACGGTGATGATCTCCGGCAACCACGACTCCGCCCGGCGGCTCGGGGTCGGCGCCGGGCTCATCGACCGGGCCGGGATACATCTGCGGACCGCACCCGCCGAGTGCGGGACCCCGGTGCTGCTGGCGGACGCCGCCGGGCCGGTGGCCTTCTACGGGCTGCCGTACCTCGAACCGGCCTTGGTGCGGGACGAGTTCGGGGTGGCGCGGGCCGGGCACGAGGAGGTGCTCGGCGCCGCCATGGACCGGGTCCGCGCCGATCTCGCGGGCCGGGCGCCGGGCACCCGGTCCGTCGTCCTCGCGCACGCCTTCGTCACCGGGGGCAGCCCGAGCGACAGTGAACGGGACATCACGGTCGGCGGGGTCGCCGCCGTGCCCGCCGGGGTGTTCGACGGCGTCGACTACGTGGCGCTCGGCCATCTGCACGGCTGCCAGACCCTCACCGAGCGCGTCCGCTACTCCGGCTCCCCGCTGCCGTACTCCTTCTCCGAGGCGACGCACCGCAAGAGCATGTGGCTGATCGACCTGGACGGCGACGGGGCGGTCGCCGCCGAGCGGCTCGACTGTCCGGTGCCGCGGCCGCTGGCCCGGCTGCGCGGCCCGCTGGAGGAGCTGCTCGCCGACCCCGGGCTGACCCCGCACGAGGAGGCGTGGGTCGAGGCGACGCTGACCGACCCGGTCCGGCCCGCCGACCCCATGGCGCGGCTGAGCGAGCGGTTCCCGCACACGCTCAGCCTCGTCTTCGATCCCGAACGGCCGCCGGACGATCCGGACGTGTCGTACGCGCGGCGACTGGCCGGGCGCAACGACCAGGAGATCGCGGAGGACTTCGTCGCCCATGTGCGCGGCGCCGGACCCGACGCACCCGAACGGGCCGTCCTGCGGGACGCGTTCGACGCCGTACGCGCGGACGCGACCGTACGGGAGGTGGCGCGGTGAGGCTGCACCGGCTGGACATCACCGCGTTCGGACCCTTCGGCACCGCACAGCGCGTCGACTTCGACGCGCTGTCCGCGGCCGGCCTGTTCCTGCTGCACGGACCCACCGGCGCCGGCAAGACCTCCGTCCTGGACGCCGTGTGCTACGCCCTGTACGGCTCGGTGCCGGGCGCCCGGCAGAGCGGCCAGGGCATCGGGCTGCGCAGCGACCACGCCGCCCCCGGCACCCGTACCGAGGTCCGGCTCGACCTCACCGTGGCCGGCCGCCGCCTGGAGATCACCCGGCAGCCGCCCTGGCAGCGGGCCAAGAAGCGCGGCGCGGGCACCACGGTCGACAAGGCGCAGACCTGGCTGCGGGAGTACGACCCGGTGACCGGCGGCTGGAAGGACCTCAGCCGATCGCACCAGGAGATCGGTGAGGAGATCACCCAGCTGCTCGGGATGAGCCGGGAGCAGTTCTGCCAGGTGGTGCTGTTGCCGCAGGGCGACTTCGCGCGGTTCCTGCGCGCCGACGCCGAGGCGCGCGGCAAGCTGCTGGGCCGCCTCTTCGACACGCAGCGGTTCGCGGAGGCCGAGAAGCGGCTCGCCGAGCGGCGGCGGTCCACCGAGGCCCAGGTGCGCGACGGCGACAGCGCGCTGCTCGCCGACGCCCACCGCATGCAGCAGGCCGCCGGCGACGCCATGGAACTGCCCGATACGGCACCGGGGGAGCCGGGCCTGGCCGAAGCCGTACTCGGCGCCGCCGCCGTCGCCCGCGGCACCGCGCGGGAGCAGCTCGCCGTCGCCCGCTGCCGGCTCACGGCCGCCGAGTCCGCCCGGGCCGCCGCCGAACGGGAGCTGGCCGGCGCCCGGGAACACGACCGGTTGCAGCGCCGGTTCGCCGAGGCGCGGGCACGGGCGGCGCGGCTGGCCGAGCGGGCCGACGACCACCGCGAGGCCGAGGCCCGGATGGCGCGGGCCCGCAAGGCGGAGACGGTGGCCCCCGCGCTGGAGCTGCGGGACGCCGCCGAGGCCGAGCACCGCCGGGCGAGCGGGGCCGAGGCCCGCGCACGGGCCCTGCTGCCGGACGGCCACGCCGAGTCCGGCGCCGCCGGGCTGGCCGCCGCCGCCCGCCGGGCCGCCGAGGAACTGGGCCGGCTGGAGTCGGCCCGCCGCGCCGAACAGCGGCTGGACTCGCTCGTCGCCGAGCGCGCGGACCTCGACCGCGATGAGCGCGCCGACGACGACCTGCTGGCGGAGGCGGAGAGCTGGCTCGCGGGCTGGGACGACACCCGCGAGACGCTCAGGTCGGCTGTCGAGTCCGCGCAGGAGGCCGCCTCCCGCGCGGACCAGCTCGCCGAACGACGCGGGCACGCCCAGCGCCGGCTGCGCGCCGCCCGGCAGCGCGACCAGTTCGCCGGCGACACGGACGACGCCCAGCGGGCCGCCCTCGCCGCGACCGACCGGGCCGCCGTCGCCCGCGCCCACTGGCTCGACCTGAAGGAACAGCGCCTCGACGGCATCGCCGCCGAACTCGCCGCCCGTCTCACCGCCGGCGCCCCCTGCGCCGTCTGCGGCGCCACCGAACACCCCGCCCCCGCCCGCAAGGACGCCGGACACGTCGACCGGGCGGCCGAGGAGCGCGCCCTCACCGCCTACCAGCGGGCCGAGGAGGACCGCGCCGAGGCCGAACGGCGGCTCGGCACCGTACGGGAGGCGCTCGCCGCCGCCACCGCCGAGGCGGGCGACACCCCCACCGGGCGGCTGGCCGAGGAGACCGCGGAGATCGAGCGGGCGTACGCGCACGCCCGGGCCGCCGCCTCCGCAGTGCACGCCGCGCAGGAGCGGTTGCGCCGCGCGGAGGCGGAGCGCGAGCAGCGGATCACCGCGCAGCGCGAGGCCGCCGTCCGCGGCGCCGCCCGGGTCGGCCGCCGGGAGCGGCTGGAGCGTGAACGGGCGGTACTGGAGGAGGACGTCGCGCGGGTGCGCGGCGAGGCCGCCAGCGTGGCCGCGCGGGCCGCCCAGTGCGAGCGGCGGGCCGCCCTGCTCACCGACGCCGCCGACACCGCCCGGGCCGCCGAGGACGCGGCGCGGCGGCGGAAGGACGCCGACGCGCGCCTCGCCGACGCGGCCTTCCGCGCCGGGTTCGACACCCCGCGGGCGGCGGCCGCCGCGCTGCTGGACGACGCCGCCCACCGGGAACTGCAAGGGCGGCTCGACGCCTGGCAGGCGGAGCAGGCCGCGGTACGCGCGATGCTCGCCGAGGAGGACACGGCCGCCGCCGCGCACCTGCCCGCCGCCGACGTCGGGGCGGCGGAGGCGGCGGCCGAGGCGGCGGTCCGGCGGCTGCGCGAGGCCGCCTCCGCGCGGGACGCCGCCGCCCGGCGCTGCGCCGAACTCGACCGGCTCTCCGCGCGGGCCACCGCCGCGGCCCGCCGGCTCGCCCCGCTGCGCGAGGAGTACGACCGGGTGGCCCGGCTGGCCGGCCTGGCCGCGGGCACCTCGGCGGACAACGAACGCCGGATGCGGCTGGAGGCGTATGTCCTGGCGGCCCGCCTCGAGCAGGTCGCCGCCGCCGCGACGGTACGGCTGCGGCGGATGTCCGCCGGGCGCTACACCCTGGTGCACTCCGACGACCGGGCCGGGCGCGGCCGCAGCGGCCTCGGCCTGCACGTCGTGGACGCCTGGACCGGCCGGGAGCGGGACACGGCGACGCTGTCGGGCGGTGAGACCTTCTTCGCCTCCCTCGCCCTCGCCCTCGGCCTCGCCGACGTCGTCACCGACGAGACCGGCGGGGTCCGCCTGGACACGCTGTTCATCGACGAGGGCTTCGGCAGCCTCGACGACCAGACCCTCGACGAGGTCCTGGACGTCCTGGACTCGCTGCGCGAACGGGACCGCAGCGTCGGCATCGTCAGCCATGTCGCCGACCTCAGACGGCGCGTGCACGCCCAGCTGGAGGTGGTCAAGTCCCGTACCGGGTCGGGGCTGCGGCAGCGGGAGGTGTGACGGGCGGCGGCGTCAGCGGCCCACCGGGCGGCGGGGCAGCGGTGAGGAGTAGACGACGCTCGTGGTCACCGAGCCGAGCGCGCCGATCCGCCCGGACACCTCCTCCAGGTGCCGCATCGAACGGGCCGCGACCTTGATGACGAAGCAGTCGTCGCCGGTGACGTGGTGCGCCTCCAGGATCTCGGGGGTGACGGCGACCAGGTCGTGGAACGGCTTGTAGTTGCCGGTCGGGTAGCGCAGCCGGACGAAGGCCAGGATCGGCAGGCCCAGCCGGTCGGGGTCGACGACGGCCGCGTACCCCTGGATGACACCGGCCTCCTCCAGCCGGCGCACCCGCTCGGTCACCGCGCTCGCGGACATGGAGACGGCCCGGGCCAGCTCGGCGAAACTCGCCCGGCCCTCCCGCTGGAGGACGTCCAGAATGCGCCAGTCGGTGGCGTCCGGGGAATACACGGTCATGCGGCAGAAATAGCAGGGGAATCCCCGGCCGGGCAAGCCACAGGCCGGGGATCACGCCTTCTGGGAGGGGCCCGGCACCCGTAGATTTCCGGTCAGGAACTCATCGAGGAAGGCCGGATCATGACCGTCACCCCCGCCCCGCCCGCCGAGGCCGCCGCCTATTTCCGTTCGCGCCTCGCCTTCCACACCGACGTGGCCGACGTGGGCGCCGCGCTCGCGGCCGGCGGCGACCCGGGGTTCGTGGTGGTGGACTCCCGGTCCACCGCGTCCTGGGACCAGGGCCATGTGCCCGGCGCCGTCCACCTGCCGACCGCGCTGGTCGCCGAACAGGCCGAGCGGCTCCTCGACCGGAACGTCCCCGTCGTCACCTACTGCTGGGGCCCCGGCTGCGACGGCGCCACCCGCTCCGCCCTCGCCCTCGCCGAACTCGGCTACCGGGTCAAGGAGATGCTCGGCGGCTTCGAGTACTGGGTGCGGGAGGGGCCCGGGTACGAGACCTGGGAGGGCACCGAACGCCGCGCCGCGGACGGGCTCACCGCTCCCACGGACGCGGCGGACTGCGGCTGTTGACGGACGTGTAGGTTCTGCCGCATGGTGCGATACGCGGAGCCGGGCACGGTGAACTGGGTCGAGTCGGGCGGCGGGCCGCTCATAGCGGTACCGGAGACGGTCCTGCCGTTCTGGGCCGGCGCCGACGGCGAGGAGACCGCCTCCGACTACGACCGGGCCTGCGAGGTCGACGGACAGGCCGGGTTCCTCCCGGTCGGCGACAGCACGGCCCTGGTCCTCGGCGACGAACCCGCAGCGACCGCGTTCCTGCCCGAGCACGGCACCTTCGTCCGCTGGTGCGCGGGCAACGACGAACGGGAGCTCCTGGCCGGCGTGCCCGAGGCGCTCCGCACCGCCGAGTGGGGCCCGGAGACGAGCTGGCGGGTCCCCGGCCCGGTGGTGCTGTTCGACGCGGCCTGGCCGGGCGGCGCCTGCGAGCGCACCGACCACGTCCGCGTCCCCCTGGCACCCGGCCGGTACGCCGTCCGCACGGCCCACACCCGGCCCGGCCCGGAAACCTGGTTGGCCCTGGTGCAACTGCGTCAGCTGACGGCCTGAAGGTCCTCACCGATGGACTGACCGACCGGCTGCCCGACGGGCCGATCGGACCGGCACACCGATGGGACGGACCGACCGGCTGACCGACCGGCGCGGGGCGATGCCGCGAGATGTCCGTGTGCGACGACCCGGCCCGCCTCATCGCGTGGCCGGCCACGGACGAGGCGGACTGGATCACCGGTCAGGTCATCGACAGCGAGGGCGCCCCCGCCGTCACAGCCGTGCCAGTTCGTCCACCAGGTCGTCCAGGCCCAGCGAGCCCTGCGACAGCGCGGCCATGTGCCACGCCTTGAGGTCGAACGCGGCGCCGTGCCGCGCGCGGGCCTTCTCCCGGCCCAGCAGCCAGGCGCGCTCACCGAGCTTGTAGCCGATCGCCTGGCCCGGGATCGTCAGGTAGCGGGTCAGCTCGCTCTCCACGAAGTCGGCCGGCCGGCTGCTGTGCGCGCCGAAGAACTCCTGCGCCAGCTTCGGCGTCCACCGCTCACCCGGGTGGAACGGCGAGTCGGCCGGGATCTCCAGCTCCAGGTGCATGCCGATGTCGACGATGACCCGGGCCGCCCGCATCATCTGCGCGTCCAGGTACCCGAGCCGGGTCTCGGCGTCGGTGAGGAAGCCCAGCTCGTCCATCAGCCGCTCCGCGTACAGCGCCCAGCCCTCGGCGTTGGCGCTGACCATGCCCACCGACGCCTGGTAGCGGGAGAGGTCGCCGGCGACATGTGTCCACTGCGCGAGCTGGAGATGGTGGCCCGGCACGCCCTCGTGGTACCAGGTGGAGACCAGGTCGTAGACCGGGAAACGGGTCTGCCCCATCGTCGGCAGCCAGGTGCGGCCCGGCCGGGAGAAGTCCTCCGACGGCTCGGTGTAGTAGGGCGCCGCCGCGCTGCCGGGCGGCGCGATCCGCGACTCCACCCTGCGGACCCGCTCGGCCAGTTCGAAGTGCGTGCCGTCCAGCGACTCGATGGCCCGGTCCATCAGGCCCTGGAGCCACTCGCGGACCTCGTCGACGCCTTCGATGTGCCGTCCGTGCTCGTCGAGGTGGGCCAGCGCCTCCCACGGCGTCGCCGCCCCCGGCAGCACCTTCGCCGCCTCCGTCCGCATCTCGGCCAGCAGCCGGTGGTACTCGGCCCAGCCGTAGGCGTACGCCTCGTCCAGGTCCAGATCGGTGCCGTTGTAGTAGCGCGCCCAGCGGGCGTACCGCTCCCGGCCGACGGTGTCCGGCGCGCCCTCGACGGCGGGCGCGTACCCGTCCCGCATCCAGTCCCGCAGCTCCACCACGGCCCCGGTCGCCGCCCGGGCCGCCGCGTCCAGCTCCGCGCGCAGCGCCTCGGGCCCGGCGGCCGCGAAGTCCTCGAACCAGCCGCGGCCCGCGCCGGTGTCCGCCCACTCGCCGAGCTGTCCGACGAAGGTGGCGGTCGGCCGCGGCGCGGCGCGCAGCCCGCGCTCCAGGCCCAGCGCGAGGGAGGCGCGGTAACCGGCCAGCGCGTCCGGCACCGCGCGTAGCCGCTCGGCGATCCGCGCCCAGTCCTCCTCGGTCTCCGCCGGCGTCACCGTGAACACCTCCCGCACACTGTGCGCGGCGGTGCCCATGTTGCCGACCGAGCGCAGCCCTTCCTGGGCCTCGTGCACGGCCAGCTCCGCGGTCAGCCGCTCGCGCAGCAGCCGGGCGCAGCGCCGCTCCACGTCACTGTCCCCGCCGGGCCGCCGTTCCGCCGCGTCGAGCCGGACCAGCGTGGTCCGCGCCAGCTCGGCCAGGGCCTCCTGTCCCGCGGGCGAGAAGTCGGGCAGCCGGCTGGAACTCTCCGGTACGCCCAGATACGTACCGGTGACCGGGTCGAGGGCGATGAGCTCGTCGACGTAGGCGTCGGCGACCTCGCGGGGCAGCGGGCTCTGTGTGTCTGACATGCGGACATCCTCGTACGGATGCCGGTGCCGCGTCAGCCCGGTAAAACGGGCCGGGCGCGCCACCGGTCCGATTTCGCTCACGGCGTGGCGCTACTCCCGGCCGATCCGCTCCCCGCGGGGCCGCCGTCCCGCGACCGGGGCGCCGTCCAGGCGGGCCGTGATGACCAGGGTGCCCTCCTCGATCTGGTAGTCGAGGGGGAGGTCCAGGCCGCGCATGGCGGTGACCATGCCGGTGTTGGACGCCTGGGTCACGGCGTAGACGGACTCGCAGCCGGTCTCGGCGGCCATCGTCACGAGCCGGCCGAGGAGTTCGGCGCCGATGCCGCGGCGCTGCCAGGCGTCCTCGACGAGCAGGGCGACCTCGGTCTCGTCGCCGTCCCACAGCAGGTGGCCGAGGCCGACCATCCGGCCGGTGGCGGTGCGCACGGCGAGGGTGCGGCCGTAGCGGGGGCTGAGGAGGTGGTTGAGGTAGCGGTCCGCGTCGCCGACCGGGCCGTGGTAGCGCAGCCGGAGGGTTTCCGCGGAGCACCGGCCGTGCATCGCCTTCGCCGCTTCCAGGTCACCGGTGCCGGCCCGGCCGACGGTGATGTCGTCGCCCGCGGACAGCGTCAGTACGTCCTGGCCGCGCGGCACCCGGGGACCGAGCCGGGCGTCCAGCTCGACCAGGGCCCGGGCGCGGGCGAACTCGGTCGGGGTGAACGGCAGATACGGCCGCTCGATGCTGAGCACGCCGCCCTCCGGGGCGCGCAGCCGCATCCCCGTCTCCTCCAGGACACCTTCCGCGGGGACCTCGGCCGCGGCCGGGGCGGGCAGTGAGCGGATCGTGCAGCGGCCCAGCAGCTGACGTAGCGCCAGCGGGAGTTCGGCGGCGTCCACGGCGGTGCGGGTGGCCAGGCCCAGCACCCGGGTGGGGGCGTCGACCAGGTCGTGCGCGTCGGCCCGCTCGCACCAGGTGGCGCTGCCGCCGGCGGCCGTCACCGCCCCGCGCAGGTCGGCGACGGCCAGCGCGCCCGGCGCGCGCAGCAGGAACTCGTCCACCGTGCCGTCGGCCAGCGGGTGGGTCTGGAGGCTGAGGATGTCCACCCGCAGTCCGGCGAGGGCCGTGCACAGCGCGGCCAGTGACCCGGGCTCGTCGCGCACCGTGGTCCGCATCCGCCACAGCACGCTGTCCTCGATGCCGGGCGCGACCTCGGCGCCGGCTTCGGACGGCGGCCGGGCGCCGGCATCGTCCGGCGGCGGTGCGTGACCGTGGCGGCGTGACCAGCGTGTCCACAGGTTGGCCACCGCTTTGCGGCGGGGGGCGGGCGGGTTCTGCTCGGTGTGGTGTGCCGCGTGGGACATGTCTCGACTCATGCAGCCACTGTGAAGGAACGGTGTTGCGTGATCACGAACGCCTTGTGTCCGATGGGTAAAGAGTGCTTTTGCCCGGTTTTTGCGGGACGCTCTCTTGCTCCGGTCCCGACCTGCGGGGTCGCGCACCGGGGGATGACTCCAGTGCGCGACACCCCTACAGAGTACGGGAGTTACTGCCCCACCCGGCCCGGCTGGAGCACCTTGGTGAACAGCACGGTGCCGTCCTGCTCCCGCAGCCGCACCGTCATCTCGGCGCTGTCGCCGTCGATGTCGACCTCGCCGAAGAACTGGTAGCCCTCGGCGGGCGAGACGTTCGACGCGGTCGGCGCCTTCACGAAGACCCGCTCCGGGCCGAAGGTGCCGTCCAGCGCGCTGGCCGGGAACGCGCCCGCGTTCAGCGGCCCGGAGACGAACTCCCAGAACGGCTCGAAGTCGGTGAACGCGGCCTTCGACGGCTGGTAGTGCTGGGCCGAGGTGTGGTGCACGTCGGCGGTCAGCCACACCGTGCCGGTGATCCGCCGGTGCTTGACGAACCGCAGCAGCTCGGCGATCTGGAGCTCACGGCCGAGCGGAGCGCCCGGGTCGCCCTGCGCGACGGCCTCGAAGTTGGCCTTCCCCTCGGTGGCGTCCGGCACCACCAGACCGATCGGCATGTCGGCCGCGATCACCTTCCACACCGCGCGCGAGCGGGACAGCTCCCGCTTGAGCCACTCCAGCTGCTCGCGGCCCAGGATGCCCTGCGGGTCGGTGGTCTGGTCGTCGGCGGAGTTGGCGTTGCGGTAGGTCCGCATGTCCAGGACGAAGACGTCGAGCAGCGGGCCCTGGCGCAGCACGCGCTGCACTCGCCCCTGTCGGGCGCCCGGCTTCAGGGTGGAGACCGGGAAGTACTCGGCGAACGCGCGCCGGGCCCGGGCGGCGAGCACGTCCACGTCCTTGACCGTGTACGCGCTGTCCGTGATGACCTCGCCCGGGTACCAGTTGTTGCGCACCTCGTGGTCGTCCCACTGGATGATCGACGGGACCTGGGCGTTGAACCGGCGCAGGTTGTCGTCGAGCAGGTTGTAGCGGAAGGCGCCGCGGAACTCGTTCAGCGTCTCGGCCACCTTGGACTTCTCCACGGTGGTGAGGTTGCGGTAGGTGCTGCCGTCGGGCAGCGCCTGGGTCGACGGTATGGGTCCGTCGGCGTAGATGTTGTCGCCGCTGCACAGGAAGAAGTCGGGGTCGAGCCGGCCCATCGCGTCGTAGATGCGGTAGCCGCCGATGTCCGGGTTGATGCCCCAGCCCTGGCCCGCCTGGTCGCCGGACCACACGAAGCGCACCCCGTCGCGGCGGCTGGCGGAGGTGGTCCGGAAGGTGCCGGCGACCGGCTCGCCGGTGCGCCGCGGGTCGTCCGGGTCGGCCAGCAGCACCCGGTAGTGGATCTGCTCACCGGCGGGCAGCCCGCGCACCCGGGTGGTGCCGGTGAAGTCGGTGCCGGAGCCCAGCAGCGGGCCCTGCCAGCGGCGCGGGTTGCGGAACGACTCGGTCGCGGAGGTCTCCACGATCATGCGGGCCGGCCGGTCGGACCGTACCCAGACCAGGCCCGAGTCCGCGGTCACGTCGCCCGCCTGCACGCCCCAGCCGGCGCCCGGCCGCCCGGAGCGGGCGAAGGCCGGTGCCGCGCCGAGCGCGGTGGGCAGGGTGAGCGCCGCCGAGGCGGCCAGGGAACCGCGCAGCACGCTGCGGCGGCCGGGAAGCGGACGGGGTGACATGGATACGGCCTCCAGGCGAAGGGACTGATCGGGCACCGCCAGACCTACTGGGACGCGACGGCGCGCACGCAAACCCGAGATGAACAGCGGACACGCTTGCGGCGGGTGACAGCACCCAAGTCACCTGTGCGGTACGAGGGGTTGGCGCCGAAAGCGCGTAAACAGAAGTGACAGACCACAGCGAGGGGGCAGGCTGTTGCCCGGCCCCGGAATTCGTACGCGCCATCTCCGCGCAATCCTGGAGCGCCCGTGGACGCCAAGAACCGGTTCGAGACGAAAACCACCTTCGCCCTCTCCCGACTCGAATGGCTGGCCTTTCTGGCAGTCTCGCTCGTACTCGCCTTCCAGCACCGCACGGACATCAGATGGGCTGTTTTCGTGCTGCTGTTCGCGGTGATCGACGTCATCGGCTACCTGCCCGGCGCGATCGCCTACCGGCGCAGCCCCGACCAGCGCGTCGCGCGCGGCTACTACGTCGCCTACAACACGATGCACAGCCTGGTCACGGCCGGTGTCATCGCCGGTGCCTGGGCGCTGTTCGTGCGGCCCGAGTGGGCCCTGCTGGCCCTGCCGATCCACCTCATGGGCGACCGCGCCCTCTTCGGGAACTCCCTGAAAACCTTCGGCGTCTCCTTCGAACCGGCCGCCGACCCGGAATTCGCGGAATTCGAGAAACGGCGCCGCCCGGTGTTCCCCGGCCATTCGTCCGAGTCCGCCTCCGACCCGTCCGAGGAGGGCACGCATGCCGTCCGTGCTTGACACCCTCGCCGCGCACAGCGACAACCCGAGTTCCTTCCTGGCTCTCAACAGCGGAAACGAGTACTTCCGCGACGACCGGTTCGACGGCGCCTGCGCCTACCGGAAGTCGGGCCGGTACGTCCTGCAGTTCGGCGGGCCCTTCACGGCGCCCGAGCACCGGGCCCGGCTGCTGGAGGCGTTCGTGGCGCACGCCGGGCGGCGGCTGGTCGCCATCCAGTTGCAGCGGGCGGACGCCGAGCTGTACGCGGCGGGCGGCTTCACGGTCAACCAGATCGGCGCCTCCTACGCCGTCGACCTGTCCCGCTTCACCCTGCGCGGCTCCCGTTTCGTCCGGCTGCGGAACAAGATCTCCCGGGCCCGGCGGGCCGGTCTGGAGGTCGTCGAGGTCAAGGCCGGCGACGACCGCGTCGAAGCCGAGCTGGACCGCATCGACGGGATCTGGCTGCGGCAGAAGGGCCGGCACGTCAAGGAACTGCGGTTCCTCGTCGGCCAGCGCACCGGCGGGCTGCAACGCCACCGGCGGCTCTTCGCCGGCCGGATCGACGGCGAGGTGGTCGGCTACATCAACTACTCCCCGGTCTACGGCAGCCGCCCCGGCTGGCTGCACGACCTCAGCAGACGGCGGCCGGACGCGCCGCCCGGGGTGATGGAGGCCGTCAACGCCACCGTCATGGAACGGCTGGTCGAGGAGGGCGCCGCCTGGCTGCACTTCGGCTTCACCCCGTTCACCGGACTCGACCCGAGTCACGAACTGCCCGCCGCCGGCCCGCTGTTCACCCGCTTCGCGCACTGGCTGGCGCAGCACGGCGAGGTCATCTACCCCGCCGCCTCCCAGCTCGAATACAAGCAGAAGTGGGCTCCGCACGAGGTCCTCCCGGAGTACATCGCCTTCCGCGGCCGGCCCCGCCCCGGTGCGGTCTGGCAACTGCTGCGCGCCACCAACGCCGTCTGAGCCGCATCCACCGATCCGGCCAACGATCCTGAACGATCCTGGAGGACCGCACGTCCATGCGATTCCTAGAGCGCGAACGCACCACCCTCGCCAAACTGCTGCCGGACCTCGACCCGGCGCTGCGCGAGACACCGCTGATGGAGCTGGAGCGGCCGGGCAGCCCGGGCATCGGGCTGTTCCGGGACAGCGGCGGCCCGGGACTGCTGGTCCCCGAGTCCCACCGGGGGCGCGGCGCCACCGCCCTGGACGCGCTGCGCGTCCAGCGGGCCATCGGCAGCCGCTCGCCGTCCCTGGCGGTGGCCACCACCATGCACCACTTCTCCATGGCCACGCTGGTCGGCCTCGGCGGCCTCGGCGACGGCCTGGAGTGGATGCTCATCGAGGGCGTCGCGGCCGACAACCGGATCATGGCCTCCGGGTTCGCCGAGGGCCGGGCCGGCACCGGCATCCTGGACCCGTCGATGACCGCCGAGGTCACCCCGGACGGCATCCGGGTCAACGGCGTCAAACGCCCGTGCAGCCTGGCCCACTCGATGGACATCCTCACCGCCAGCGTGCTGATCCCGCGCGAGGACGGCAAGGGCGACGAACTCGCCATCGCGCTGGTGCCCGCCGAGAGCGCCGGGCTGTCCGTCAGCGGCTTCTGGTCCAGCGCCTTCCTGGCCGGCGCGGAGAGCGAACAGGTCACCCTCACCGACGTGCTGGTCCCGCCGGAGCTCATGCTGCGCACCGCCGCCACGGCCGCGGGGGAGAACCTCGACGAACTCCAGACCGCCGGACTGATCTGGTTCCAGGTACTGATGACCGGCAGCTACCTCGGCGCGGCCAGCGCGCTGGTGGAGCGGGTGCTGCTCAACGACCGCATCCCGGAGCACGAGCGGGTCCGGCTGTTCGTCGAGACGGAGGCGGCGATGGCCACCGCCGAGGGCGTCGCCCGCCGGATCGACTCCGGAGACCTCGGCGAATCGGCGCTCGCCCAGGCGCTGTACACCCGCTACGGCGTGCAGGACGCCCTCGGCCGGATCGTGCCGCGCGCGGTCGAACTGCTCGGCGGCCTCAACTTCATGACCTCCGACGAGGTGGGCCACCTGGCGGCCAGCGCCAACGGCCTGGCCCTGCACCCGCCGGCCCGCACCCGGATGACCGGCCCGTTCTCGGCGTACCTCGCGGACCGGCCGCTGACCATCGCCTGACCGGCCGCGGCCCGGCCCGTCGCGAGCGCCCGACCGACCCGACCTTGGAGCCCGACCATGCCGCGAGACCTCTCGCGTCCCACTCCCTCGCTCAGCGCCCTGCCCAGCCCGCGCGGCACCCGCCCCACCCTGCTGCTCACCGGCGGCTCCGGCGTGCTCGGACGAGCGCTGATCGACGAACTCGCGCCCGACTACGACCTGCTCTGCCTGCGCCGCAACCGCTCGCTCGGCGACCCGCGGATCCGGCAGATCGAGGGCGACCTGCGCGCCCCGCGCCTCGGCCTCAGCCCCCGCGCCTGGTACGAACTCGCCCTCCGGGTCGACGTGGTGATCCACTCGGGCGCCGCCACCAACTGGCACCTGCCGCCCGAGGAGATCGTCCGCACCAACACCCTCGGCACCGACAGCATGCTGGACCTCGCCGCCCGCGCCGACGCCCCGTTCTACCTGGTGAGCACCGCGTTCGTGGCGAACACGCCGTCCGAGGAGGACCGGCGGCGCTTCCCGGGCGCCGCCGCCTACCTCGACTCCAAGGCCCGCGCCGAGCAGCTGACCCGGGACTCCGGCGTGCCCGGCGCCATCGTCCGCCCCTCCGTCGTCATGGGCGACTCGGTCACCGGCCGGATCGCCGACGAGCAGGGCCTGACCAAGACGATCGGCGCGATGGTGCTCGGCCAGGTCCCGGTACTGCCCGGCGCCCCCGAGGCACGGATCGACATGGTGCCGCAGGACTACGTCTCACGCGCCATCGGCGCCCTGGTGCGCGGCGGCGTCGGCAGCGGCGAGTACTGGCTCACGGCCGGCAAGGAAGCGGTCGAACTGCGGGAGATCGCCGACACCTGCGCCGAGTTCGCCGTCCGCCTCGGCCTGCCCCGGCCGCCGCGCCCCCGGCTGATCCCGGTCGAGACGGTGCACCGGCTGCTGCTGCCGATGCTGGCGGGCACCGCGCTGTCCGGCTCGGTCCGCCAGCGCTTCCGGTACTACGCCGAGATGCTGCTGGTCTTCCAGCGCGAACTGCCCTTCGACAGCTCCCTCGGCGAGCCGGACTGCGGCAGCCGCCCGACCCACGCCGACATCCGCGCGGCCCTGGTCCGCAACCTGGAGCGCTGGTCCGACGACCGGTCCGCCCGCTCCACCGCGCGCCGCCGGCCCACCGCGCAGACCCCCACGGAGGTGGCCTCATGACCGTATCGCCCCCTGCTCCCGTCCTCCCGGCCGACACCGACGAGGACGTCGTCGACCTCTACCTCAAGCACATCGGCTCCGGCCGCGCCGTCATGGGCCGGGTGATGGGCGGCATGGCCGAGATCCGCTCCGAGGGCCCCTGGATCCACGCCGACGACGGCCGCCGCTTCCTCAACTTCGGCGGCTACGGCGTCTTCCTGCTCGGCCACCGCCACCCCGCCGTCACCGAGGCCGTCCACCGGCAGATCGACAGCCACCCGCTGTCCAGCCGGGTCTTCCTGGAACCGGTGGCCGCCCGCGCCGCCCGGGCGCTGGCCGCGCACACCCCGCCCGGCCTCGACTACGTCCACTTCGTCAACTCCGGCGCCGAGGCCACCGAGGCCGCCCTCAAACTGGCCCGCGCGAACGGCCGCAACTCCGTGATCACCATGCGCAAGGGCTTCCACGGCAAGACCCTCGGCGCCCTCAGCGTCACCGCCAACGACACCTACCAGACCCCGTTCCAGCCGCTGATCCCCGACGTCACCCAGGTCGCCTACGACGATCCCGCCGACCTCGAACAGGCCCTCGCCGCCCGCCGCGACACCGCCTGCGTGATCCTCGAACCCGTCCAGGGCGAGGGCGGCGTCCGCATCCCGGGCCCCGGCTACCTCACCCGCGTCGCCGACCTGTGCCGGACCTACGGCGCCCTGCTGATCGTCGACGAGATCCAGACCGGCATGGGCCGCCTCGGCACCTGGTGGGGCATCGACGCCGAGGGCGTCCGCCCGGACATCATGCTGGTCGGCAAGGGCCTCAGCGGCGGCGTCGTGCCGGTCGCCGCGATGGTCGCCACCGCCGAGGCGTACGGCCCGTTCAGCCGCGACCCCTACCTGCACACCTCCACCTTCGGCGCCTCGCCGCTGGCCTGCGCGGCCGCGCTCGCCACCGTCGAGACGATGGACCGGGAGGACACCGTGGCCCGGGCCGCCGCGCTCGGCCGGCGCCTGCTGGCCGGCGTCCGCCAGGTGTGCGCGCCCTACCAGGACGCCCTGGTGCGCGAGGTGCGCGGCCGGGGCCTGCTGATCGGCATCGAGTTCGACCGCGAACAGGCGGTCGGCGAACTGCTGCTGGAGCTGATCGGCCGCGGCGTGCTCATCAACCACTCCCTCAACTCCACCCACGTCCTGCGGCTGACCCCGCCCGCCGTGGTGGACGACACCGCGCTCGACCTGTTCCTCACCACCCTCGCCGACGCCCTCGGCAGCACCGCCGCCCGCATGGCCGGCTGACCACCAGCCACGAGAAACACACCGGAGAGGACCCCCTCATGCCCCAAGTACAGCTGCACGCGCTCACCGACGCCGTGGCACCCGCCGAGGCATACCGCCGGATCAGCGACTTCCGCCGCTACCCCGAGTTCACCGACACCGTCCGCGAGGTCCGGGTCGAGGAGCCAATGCCGGACGGCTCCACCGTCTCCGACTGGGCCGTGGTCTTCCGCGGCGGCCTGATGCGCTGGCGCGAACGCGACACCTATCACCCGGACACCCACTCCATCGTCTTCGAGCAGACCAGCGGCGACTTCCAGAGCTTCTCCGGCAGCTGGCGCTGCGAGCCGCACGGCCCCGGCACCCGGGTCGTCTTCACCGCCGAGTTCGACCTGGGCATCCCGAGCCTCGCCGAGATGCTCGACCCGGTCGCCGAAGCCACCCTGCGCCAGCTCATCGGGGAGATCGTCAAGGGCCTGCTGGGAGCGGAGGTGACCGATGAGCGCGCCGCCACAGGCCGTGGCTGACCGCGCCGACCCGCTGCTGCGCACCGAACCGGGCCCGGGCGCCGCCCGCTGCCTGGGGCTGTACGCCAAACTGGCCGCGGGCGTGACCGTGGTGACCGCGCGCGGCGAGGCCGGCCCGCTCGGCATGACCGTCTCCGCCGTCACCTCGCTCTCCGCCCGCCCCCCGATGCTGCTGGCCTGTCTGCGCGACGGCTCCCGCACGCTGGCCGCGGTCCGCTCCCGGCGCGCCTTCGCCGTGCACCTGCTGCGCGAGGAACAGCAGGAGCTGGCCGCCCGGTTCGCCTCCCCCAGCACCACCGCCGCCGAACGGTTCGCGGGCACCGACACCCGCCAGGTGCTCGGCGTGCCGGTGCTGGCCGGCGCGCTCGCCTGGTCGGTCTGCCTGACCGAGGACGTGCGCCGTTACGGCGACCACCACCTGGTCGTCGGCCGGGTCGCGGCCGTGCACGTGGGCGGCGGCCGGCCGCTGCTGTGGCACGACCGGCGCTTCGGGGCGCTGACCGAACCGGCTCCGGACGGCACCGCGTGAACGAGCCCCGCTCCGCCCCCTCGGCGAGTCGGCTCCGGACCACCGGCCCGCCGTCCGGCACCCCCTGCTGGGACCTGGCCGAACTGCCCGCGCAGCCCCAGCTGCACGGCGTGGTCACCGCGGACGTGGCCGTGGTCGGAGCCGGCCTGGCGGGCCTGGCCTGCGCCTACCACCTGGCCGAACGCGCCCCCGGCCTGGACATCGCGGTGGTCGACGCGCGCGGCCCGGCCGCCGGGGCCAGCGGCCGGGGCACCGGCCTGCTCGGCCCCCGCGCCGGGCCGGCCGTCGACCGCGCGGTGCGCCGGTTCGGCCCCGACACCGCGCGCCGGATGCACCAGGCCAGCGTCCGCGCCGTACAGGACGTCCTCGACCTGTGCGGCCGGCTCGACGTGCCCTGCGGACTGCGGCCCGGCGAGCAGATCGTGGCCGCCCGCTCCCCGGCCGGCCTGGTGGCGCTCGCCCGCCAGGCCCGCGCCTGCCGGGCGCTCGGCCTGGACGTACCGGTGCTGTCCGCGGCCGGCCTGCGCGACCGGGTCGGCGTCCCCTACACCGCCGGCCTCCTGCACCGCCCCGCCGCCACCCTCGACCCGGCCGCGCTGACCTGCGCCCTGGCCCGCGCCTGCGCCGCCAAGGGCGTCCGGTTCTACGGCGACAGCCCGCTGCTCGCCGTCCACCCCGGCGAACTGGTCGGCCCCGAGCTGGTCTTCCCGCAGGGCCGCCTCTACGCCGGTCAGGCGGTCCTCGCGGTCAACTCCGCCGCCCAGTCGGTGGGCCTGCCGGTCGGCACCGTCCTGCCGCTGGAGGTGTACGCGGTGGCCACCGCGCCGCTGAGCGCCCCGGCGTACGAGGCACTGGGCGGGCGCGCGGGGTACGCCGTGATCGACGCGGTGCCCATGGCGCCGTACTTCCGGCTGCTGCCCGACCGGGGCGTGGTGGCCGGCGGCGGCACCGTGACCGTCCCGGCCGGGCTCGGCGAACCCCGGCTGCGGGCCCGCGGGGAGCGCGCCTGGGCCTGGCTGGAGGGGTGGCTGCGCTCCCTCCACCCCGAGCTGGCCCAGGTCCGCGTCACCCACCGCTGGTCCGGCCGGATCGGCATGACCGGCGACGACCTGCCGGTGGTCGGGCCGGTCGACGGCTTCCCCGACGTCTGGTACATCGGCGGCTGCTGCGGCCACGGCCTCGCCCTGTCCGTCGCGCACGGCGCGCACGTGGCCGGCGCCCTGCTCGGCGACCCGGACCCCGGCGACCCGTTGCCCTGGCACCGCTCCCGCGCCCCCCGCCTGCCGGTGCGCGGCCCGGCCCGGAGCCTGCTGCGCACCTACGTGGACACGCAGGGGCTCGTCACGCGCCGCGCGTGCTGACGCCACCGCGCACGGCAGGCTGATCCCCGTATGTCATGGTTCTCCGTCCCCAGAGGAAGGTTCCCGATGCGACCGCTGCGTTCCGGCCGAGGCACCGACGGCCCCCTGCCCCCGACCCTGCCGCTGGGGACCGTGGACCTCGCCTACCGCCTGGCCGCGCGCGGCCGGCCGCTGCCGCTGCCGCTGGTGTTCGCGTTCGACGGCCCCGCGCCGCCCCTGGACTCGGTGCGCGCCAGGATCGCCGAACGCGCCCCGCGCATCCCGGCGCTCAACTACCGCCCCGCGCCGGGCGCCAAGACGTTCCGGCGGGTCGCCGGCCTCGCCGTCGAGCGGCACGTGCGGGAACTGCGGCTGCCGGAGGACACCGACGGCACGGCGGCCGGGCGGCTGCTGCTGTCCCGCCCGATGACCACCGGCGACGGCCCGCTGTGGGACGTATGGCTGGTGCACGGCGCGGCGGGCGGCCATCTGCTGTGCTACCGCACCGACCACACCGTCCAGGACGGCATGGGCGCCGTCTACGCGGCCCGCGCCCTGCTCGACGACCGCCCCGACGCACAGCCCGCCGGGCAGCCGCACGCCCGCCCGGCGCCGAGCGGCCTGGCCGGTGTGCTCGGCGACATCGCGGCCGGTTTCCGCGCCCCCACCCCGAAGCCGGGCTTCGACGGACCGGTCGGCGGCCGCACCGGCGTCTGCCACGTCACCGTCCCGGTGGCCCGGCTGCGCGGCCTCGGCCGGGAGCACGGCGCCGGCGTCAACGACGTGTACCTCGCGGCCCTCTCGCATGCCGTGCGCACCTGGCACCTGAAGGCCACCGGCACGGTCCACCCGCCGCTGCCGGTGGCGGTGCCGATGTCGGTGCGGGCACCGGGGGAGGAGCACGCCCCCGGCAACCGGATGGTCACCGCCCGGGTAGTGCTGCCCTGCGACGAGCCGTCGCCGGCCCAAGCGGTCCGGCTGGTGGCGGCGCGACTGCGGCACCTGAAGGAGAGCCGCCGGCGCGACGCCTTCCGGGTACTGATGGCCACCAGCCCGCGAGAGATCGGCGCCCGGATCGGAGTACGCCTGGTCAACGGCTCGGTGGTGGCCGGCCCCGCGAGCAGCGTGGCCCTCGGCGCCCCGCTGCTCCACCAGGGGAGGCCGGCGCGCTGGGCGGCCGCCTACTCCGGGCTGGCCAACGGGGTGCGCTGGCTGGCCACCCTGACCAGCCAGCACGACACCGCCTGCCTGACCGTGGTGCACGACGAGAACCTGCCCACCGCCGACGAACTGCCCGACCTGTGGCTGTCGGCGCTGCTCGAACTGGAGCGGGCGTGACTCACCTCGGCGGGCCGAGCGTCCCGGTGGTCAGGAACACCGTCCGCGCGGCGGCCTCGCCGATCAGCGGCAGGTAGGGCGCCAGCCGCTGCACCGCGTACGGCAGCGTGAACAGGTCGGCGACCGCCGCGTGCCAGCCGTGCTCCGCCCACCAGCGTTCCGGCTCGGCGAGCTGCCACGGCCAGGAGAGCCCGGTGGTGGACAGCGCCTGGAGGAACGGGGTCACGAACGATGAGGAGGTGGCCTCGGCGTTCACGCACTCCGCGCCGAAGGTGCTGCCCGGCGCGGAGAGCTCCGTCATGGTGGTGACGACGGACTCCGCCTCGCGCGGCGGCAGGTGGTACAGGAGCGTCTCCGCCAGCCAGGCGGTGGGCTGCCCGGGATCGAAGCCGACCGCGCACAGCTCCCCGGTCCAGGCGCCGGTGGGGTCCACACCGACGGTGCTGCGCCGGCCGCAGGTCGGCGCGGCCCAGTCGAGCACGTGTTCCTTGAAGGCCAGCAGCGCCGGGTCCTCCACCTCGAAGACGTGCACCCCGCGCGGCCAGTCCAGACGGAACGCCCGGGTGTCCAGACCGGCGCCCAGCAGCACCACCTGGCGGCAGCCCGAGCCGGCCGCGGTCAGCAGGTGCTCGTCGAAGAACCGGCTGCGCACCACCGCCCAGTCGGGCAGCAGCCGCTGCAGCGGGCCGTCGCCCGGCGGTCCGCCCGGCGGGAAGCCGGCCGCGTGCAGGAAGTCACCGGCCCACGGATCAAGGACGTACGGCGCCTCGCGGCGGTGCTCCGCGGCGTGCGCCGCCGCCGTCCAGACGGCGACCTTGGAGAGCCCGTCGGGCAGCGGCACACCTCTGGAAGGCGTGGGCCCTGCGGTGTCCGTCATGGGTACCTCCGAATCGCTGGGTGTACGTGTGCTGTTCAGCGGGAGCGGCTGCGGCCGAGCAGATAGGCCATCGCGCCCAGCGCCAGCAGCCCGCCGGAGGGGCGGACGGAGCGCTGGCCGCCCTGGGCGGCGGTGGTGCGCGGTTCGTGCACGTTGAGCGCGAACTGGCGGTTGGCGACGTCGGTCAGCACCCCGCGCACCTGCTCGGGGCTGGTGACGGCGGTGAGCAGCAGCTCCATCGAGTTGCGGGCGAACTGGTGCCGGCCGAGGAACTCCCGGCCCACCGCCAGCAGGATCCGCGGCACCTCCCCCTGGAACACCTCGGGCAGGGTGATCTCCGGCGCCAGGTGCCGGACCGAACCGTCCAGGTTGGCGAAGGACTTGCCGAGCAGCGAGACGGCCGGCGGCGAACCGATGCCGCGCCGGGTCGCCTTGGCCAGCACGGTGGTCAGCGCCGTCCCGAAGTTCATGTCCTCCAGGGACAGATGGGAGACCTTCGGCACGAAGGCGGCCATGTCGGCGGCGAACGCCGGCATGTTGGCCCAGGACGTGACCCGGCCCATCTCCGCCCAGTGCTGGGCCAGCCCGGCGCCGTCGTTCTGGGCGATGGTCATGAACAGCGGCAGCAGTTGCAGGCTGGTACGGCGGTCGAGGCGGCCGACCATGCCCCAGTCGATCAGCGTCGCGGGCGCCCCGGGCGCGGCGAAGACGTTGCCCGCGTGCGGATCGGCGTGGAAGAAGCGGTGCACGAAGTACCCGTGGTACATGAACCGCAGCAGGTCCTTGCCGAGTTCGACGCGCTCGCCGTCGGTGAAGTGCGCCGGGTCGAGGTGGCGCACCGAGACGCCCGCGGCCAGCGACTGGACCAGCACCCGGGGCGTGGCGTGCAGCACCCGGGGCACCTCCAGGGTGCGGAACGCCCGGACGTGTTCCCGGGCCTCGTCCATGTTGCGGGCCTCGCCGGTGAAGTCCAGCTCCGGTTCCATCGCGTCGAACACCGAGCCGAGCATCGCCTCGACGTCGATGACCTCGTTGAAGCGGGGCGCGACCCGGGCGACGATCTTGGCCGCCTTGCGCATCAGCGCCATGTCGGCGAGGACGCCCTCGCGGATGCCGGGCCGCTGGATCTTGACCACGGCCGGCCGGCCGCCGGGCAGGGTCACCCGGTAGACCTGGGCCAGGGAGGCGGCACCGAGCGGTTTGACGGTCTCGATGTCGTCGAAGCGCAGCTTCCAGTCCGCCCCCAGGTCGCGCGCGAGGACCGGCTCGAACTCGGAGAACGGCTGTACGTCGACCTGGTCGTGCAGGTTCTGCAACTCGTCCCGGATCGACTGCGGGACCATGTCGGGCCGGGTGGAGAGCATCTGGCCGAGCTTCACGTAGAAGGGGCCGAGGTTCTCCAAGGCCTGGCGCACCGCCTTGGCACGCCGCTGTTCGCCCGCGGCGACGTCCGCCGAGACCCCGTGCGGGGATTCGGCGGACGCCGCCGGGGGCTGGGTGTCCCGCTTGCGGCGTCTGAGGCGGGTGGCCTGGCCGACCTCGTCGGCGACGAGGCTTCCCAGGACCTTGACCACGAGACGCAGCCGGTCGCCGACGGCAGACGGCATGGTGAGCGTTCCTCCTCGATCGGCACGGCGGGATCGGTACGGCGGAGGCCGCGACCGTCGGCCGGAGGGTTCCGGCACGACCGGCGGAGCGGGACGGCGGGGCGCCGGTCAGACCCGGGGCACGAGGGTGCCCAGGCCCTGGAAGCCGGGCACGCCGGAGCCGGCACTCCCGGTGGCGCCCTTGGCGGCGTCACCCGCCGCCTTCGCGGCGCCGGTCGCCGCGGAGGCCGCCTGGCCGGCCGTCGAGGCCAGCTGACTGGCGGGGTTGTTCTGGAGCACCTGCACCAACTGCGTGATCATCTGGCCGAGCTGGTTGATCTGGTTCGGCAGCGCGGCCATGGACGACATCACGTCACCGGCGCCCGACGCGGCGTTCCCGACCCCGCCGGCCAGCTGGTTCAGGCCCTGGAGGGTGGCCAGCGGGTTGCCGCCGCCCGCCGCTGCCAGCGCGGCGAGCGGGTTGCCGGCGGCCCCGGCACCAGCCAGTCCGGCCAGCGGGTTGCCGCCCGCCCCGGCACCGGCCAGTCCGGCCAGCGGGTTGCCCGGCCCGGCCAGGGCGGCCAGCGCGTTCTGGGGCAGTCCGGCCAGATTCTGGACCGGGTTCGCGGCCCGGGCCCGGGCCCGCCTGCCCCAGTCGTCCCAGTCGTCGTCCCGGTCGTCGCGGTCGTCGCGGTCGAGGAGGTCGTCGAACGCTTCCTTCCCGCTGTCGGCCATATCGCCGATCAAGTCCTTGATGATGTCCTGGATGCTCTTGGACATGAGAGGAGCTTCCTTTCCTTTTCTGCGGTGTACGCAGACGGGATGGCAGACCCACGGCCGCGAAGGTTTTCCGGGACGTGGGACAGTTATCGTGCGCAGCCCTCCAGGGCCCTGGCACACGCCGTTTTCAGACGTGCCCGACCTCGGGTGAAGGCGGCTTCCGCCGCTTTCACGGAGATGTTGTGAATTCGGGCGAACTCCGCCGTGGAGATTCCCGCGGCCCGGGCGAGTATGACCTCCTGCTCCCGGCCGCGCAATTTGTCCACCTGGCTCAGCAGCCATCTGCCGAAATCCTCGTCGCACACGTCTTCCTCGGTGGTGCCGGGGAAGTCCAACAGCGCCGCACGCTGCAACAGTCTGCTGCGGCGCTCTATGTCACGGTAGAAGTCGATGCAGAGCCGAAGCGCCACGGAGGTCAGGAAAGGACCCAGTCGATTTCTGTCCAGTGTGGCGTGCGAGGCCGCTCGGGCCATGGTTTCCTGAACACAGTCTTCGGCGTCCTGAAAACTTGGCAGTCGTCGTCGAACCAACCGCATGAGGCGGTCCTGGTGCTGAAAAATGTCTTCCCAGGAGCATGCAGCGGGCGATTGGCAGGTGGAATGTAGCGCCATTGTGGATTGCAGCCCGTTGTCTCTCGGTTTCAGGCAGGGGAATCGGTGGCCGGATTTCTTTCCGGCGGCCACAGGCTTTTCCTACCCGACCCCTTGGAGCCGCAAACCGGAATGTGCAGGTCCGGTGTTCCGGTCGTCCGCAGAAATGATTTTCCTGGGTCAGTCCCGGGCCGGCTCCGCCCCCGGGGACCGGTCGGCCGCCGGGCGCGGGGACCGGTCGGCCGCCGTGCGCGGCGCGGGCCGCCGGGTCCAGTCCCGGTTCCAGTTGATCCACATGTCGCGCAGTGTCTGGTGCACCTGGGTGGCGCCCGAGCGCAGCTCGGTGGCGTACGTCTGGACGGCCTCCTTGCCGACCAGCCGCGCGCCCCCGGTGAAGTACGCGCCCCGCACGTGCCGCGGCGAGCGGAACTTGCCCCACAGCAGGATCTTCGTCAGCGGCCAGAGGGTGAACGACCCGGCCGGGCAGCGGTTCTCGGGGTCGAGCGTGCCCCACACCTGCGGGCTCAGCTCGCTCTCGCGCAGCAGCTCGTAGATCCGCTCGATGGTCCGCTCCTTGGTCTGCGCACCGTCCCGGTAGGCCAGCACGGCGTCCCGGGACTGGTTGAACAGCCGCTCCACCCAGGGGTTGTCGGCGCCCTGGAGCCCCCGGTAGGGCGGCTGTTCCAGCGCGTCGAAGCAGGCGGTGTCGTGGGTCTTCTCGAAGGTGACGGCGGCCTGGTTCAGCGCGTTGGTGCCGTAGAGGGTGTTGATGACCCACACCCGGGTCCAGGCGTTCCACAGGTCGAAGTCGTCGAAGGCGATGTAGCTGCACGAGACCAGGTCGTCGAAGTACCGGAACATGCGCTTGGTCCAGTGCTCCAGGTACTGGAAGCGGGCGGTGTCGAAGTCGTCCCGGCGCACCGCGTCGATGAGCCGGTGGCCGAGCGCGTTCAGCGACATCACCGTGACCGACAGACCGCTGGAGAACAGCGGGTCGATGAAGTCACTGGCGTGCGGCAGCAGGCACCAGCGGTCGCCGACCACCTGCTGGGACGAGAACTGCGTCCGGTCGGTCGACACGTACGGCCGCACCGACCGGGCCCGCTCGAACTGCCGGGCCACGCTGGGGAACCGGCCCACGTGCTGCCAGAACTCCTCCTCCGCCGACCTGTCCTCGGGGCGCGGGTACAGGTCGAGGTCGAGGTTGACACCGACACTGCACAGCCCGCTCGTTCCGGCGGAGTGGTTGTCGAACGGAATGACCCAGAACCAGCCGCCCTTGAACACGTGGTGCAGCGTGCCCTGGCTGAACGGGCTGGGCATCTTGTGCTGTTCGCGCGGCGGCGCCACGGTGTCGAACGGCCGCACGTCCACCATGTGCGTGAAGATCGTGCGCGACCGGGTCCGGTACGGCGGGTCCTGCCGCAGCCCGAGCCGCTCGGGCAGCATCGCCCGCATCCCGCCGGCGTCCACCACGTAGGAGGCGCGGAAACTGCCCTTGTCCCGGGTGACCAAAGTGGCGTGGTCCTCCTCGAACTTGACGTCCTCGACCATCGTGTGGGTGTACGCGGTGACGCCGTAGGAGACGGCGACCTGGAACATGTAGGCGTCCACGTCCTGGCGGAAGTAGTGCGAGTCGGGACCGAGCGGCGGGCCCCAGGTGGGGTTCTGGGTGCACTCCTCGGCCCGGGTGGACTCGCCCTCCCGGTGGTAGACGAAGCTGAAGTTGCGCTTGACCCCGCAGTTCGAGGAGACGTGCCGGCGCAGTGTTCCGTAGGTGGCCAGGTGCTCGAGCTCGGGGACGTCGTAGCGGCGGGCCAGCACCCGCAGGCCGAACGTGGTCTCGGGGACGGTCGACTCCCCGATGGCGAACCGCGGATGCCCGCTGCCCTCCAGCAGCAGCGTGCGGACGCCGTGCCGGGCGAGGATCGCCCCGAGCATCGTCCCGCCGATGCCGCCGCCGACGATGGCGACATCGAATTCCCGCTGGTCCTCTTGCATGTCTACGGTCCTTTCGCGACGGGTGGAGCGAGTCGCCGGCCCAGTGGTCACCGCGGGGCGGCGGGCCGGGCCGGCAGCACCCGGCGCGGCCCGCAGGCCGCCACCCGGGCGCAGAAGGAGAGGGCGAACCAGGGAGTCGGGGCCAGTTCGGCCAGCAGCCGCCGCTCACCGGGCACCAGGCGGCCACCGCGACCGGTGACGTCCAGCCAGGCCCCGAAGTGCAGCAGCCGCGCCTCCGGCCCCGCGTCCGGCGCGGGGAACGGCCGCATGTGCTCACGCACCGCCCGGACCAGCGTCCGGCGACGGTCGCCGGCCACCCGATGCCCGGCCAGGAACCGGCCGAGCAACTCGGCGGAACGCGCGGTGAATCCGCCCCGGCCCAGCGGGGCGCGGCCCACCAGCCCGGTGTCGTGGAACGCGGCGGCGGCCAGCAGCCCGGCCCGGTCGTAAGCGGTCCCGGCGGCCCGGGCCCGCGCGTCGGCCAGCAGGAACACCCGCAGGGAGTGCAGTGCCACCCGGGCCGGCAGCAGCCGGGACATCTCCCGCAGCGCCGCGTCCGCCACCGGATCGCCGCGCAGCCCGGTCAGCGGCGGCCGGGCGAGCAGCGCGTGCCACGCGCCGGGCAGTGCGGCCATGACCAACCCCCTTCACCGGCGGCCCGCTGGTGCCTTCCTCACCTGTCTTTACGCTCGGTTCCGCCCGCTCCCGCGTTCTTCCGGCCTTTGGCCGGTCTTCGCCCCCGGGACTCGAACGGGGATCCGTACCGCCCCGACTTCCCGACCCGGCAGACGAGTCGGGGCACGGCCGGGCCGCCGTCCGCCACTCCCGCGCGACGACGTGATCCGGCCATCCGCCGGCCGGGCCGTGCGCTCGGCGACGGCGCGCGCGGTGCTGCGCGCGCTCGGGGAGTGCGTCCGTGTTCCCCTTTCGGGGAATGGCCGCCGTCCCTTCGCGACCGGCATGCTCCTCCGCGTGATCGCCGTGCT
This sequence comes from Streptomyces sp. NPDC023723, assembly GCF_040639815.1. Lineage (NCBI taxonomy): Bacteria > Bacillati > Actinomycetota > Actinomycetes > Kitasatosporales > Streptomycetaceae > Streptomyces > Streptomyces sp. NPDC023723. The sequence goes on along the minus strand of NZ_JBFAAP010000026.1, from coordinate 23,786 downwards.
CAACGTCCATGAACGCGCACTGCCCGCCGCGCCGGAGACCGTGGGCGCCCTGCTCGACGGCCTCGGCTCCCCGGACGACCGCCTCTGGCCGCCCAACTGGCCGCCCATCCGCTTCGAGGGGCCGTTGGCCGTCGGCACCCACGGCCGGCACGGAGTCGTGCGCTACACCGTGAGCCACCACGTGCCCGGCCGCTGGGTGCGGTTCCGGTTCACCGGCCCCCGGGGCTTCGCGGGCTTCCACGAATTCGCTGTCGAGCGCGTCGACGACCGGTGGACCATGCTCACTCACACACTGGTGGTCCGTCCCCGCGCCCCGCTGTGGCCGCTCTGGGCGCTGTTCTTCCGGCCGCTGCACGACGCGGTGTTCCGGGGTGTCCTGGACCGCGCCGAACGCGAGCTGACCGGCACGGTGGCCCGCCCGGCCCGGTGGAACCCGTACGTCGGACTGCTCCGCGCCGCGACCGCCCGGCTGGCGCCGCGGCTGGCCGAGGAAGCGCGTCCGGTGTCCCGTACGAACGCGAAGGTCTGATCCCTACGTGCCCGATGGGATGAATTCTTTCCCTCGCACGAGGGATCGTGGGGGACATTCCGGAACGGGAGACTGAAAGCTGAACAATTCGCCGGTTCGGGCCGGCCGGAATCCTCGTTGAAACGGAGCAGCACCGTGGGCTTTTCGATCCCCCGTCCGTCCGGACTGAACACCGACGACATCACCAAGGACATCACCGAGCTGCCCCACCGGGTGACCGCCCTCAAGGAGGTGGCCGGCGCCACGGTCATCGCCGCTGTCGACGTCGAGGCGGACGAGGACGACTGGGACCTGCCGCTTACCGAGGAGCACCCCCGCCCGGTGGTGCTCGTGCACGGCACCTTCGGCAACCGCGGCTACACGTGGTCCACCGCGGCGCCGGTGCTGCGCGAGCGCGGCTACCGGATCTTCCGCCCCGACTACGGCAAGTACCTGAATCCGGTGATCTTCGGCCTCGGCGACATCAGGAAGTCGGCGGAGCAGCTGCGGGACTTCGTCGACGAGGTGCTGCGCCGCACCCGGGCCGACCAGGTCGACATCGTCGGCTTCTCGCAGGGCGGCATGATGCCGCGCTACTACCTGAACAAGCTGGGCGGCGGGGCGAAGGTGCACAACTTCGTCGGCATCAGTCCGAGCAATCACGGCATCACCGCCCAGGGTCTGATGAACCTCGCGCGGCAGATCCCCGGCGCGGTCCAACTGGTCGAACAGGGCGTGGTCGCGATGACCGTGCCGGCCTGGCCGCAGCTCCAGCACGACCACGAGTTCCAGCGTGAACTCGCGGAGCTGGGCGAGACCACCGACGGCGTCCGGCACACCGTCATCGCCACCTCCTACGACGACGTGGTCACCCCGTACACCTCCTGCGCCCTGGCGGAGACCGAGGGCCACTACGTCCGCAACATCGTCCTCCAGGACATCGCCCCGAACGACCACACGCCGCACGTGAGCATGCCCTACAACGCGACCGTGCTGAGCGAGGTGCTCGCGGCCCTGGCGGACTGAGACCGGCTGCCGTCGAGGAGGACGCGGGCCACCAGCGCGGGGTCGTCGTTCATCGGCACATGACCGCAGCCGGGCAGCCGTATCAGCCGGGCCCGCGGGATCACCGTCTTGGCGCGGACGCCCTGCCGGGGCACGAGCAGCCGGTCCCGGGTGCCCCACGCGACGGTGACGGGTATGCGGTCGATGTCGTCGGTGAAGCGGACCTCGCGGCCGGCCCGTAGGGTCGCGGCGAAGCTCTCGGCGTGGGCCAGCGCCAGCGTCTCGGCGACCACCGCGGCGGGCGAACGGCGGCCGGGACGGGCGTATATCGTGCTGGTCAGAGCGGTGCGGCCGGCCGCGGTGCGGGACAGCCGCCGGACCAGCGGGAGCGGCAGACGGCGGGCGGCGGCCCGCATGCCCGCCAGGACGCCGAAGGCGTAGCGCCGTTCGGCCTCGGTCCAGAAGCCCGCCGGGGACAGGGCCGTCACCGACCGTACCCGGTTCTCGCGGCCCAGTTCCAGGGCCAGCAGGCCGCCCAGTGAGTTGCCCGCCACGTGCGGCCGGTCCAGGCCCAGTTCCGCGCAGAACGCGGTGAGCACGGCGGCCGTGGTCGCCAGGTCGTGCGGCAGTCCGGCCGGCAGCGCCGGGGAGGCGCCGAATCCGGGCAGGTCGAGGGCGATGACGTCGCGCTCGGTCGCCAGGATGTGCAGCACCGGGTCCCAGGCCTGCCGGTGGTGGCCGATGCCGTGCAGCAGGAGCAGCGGTTCACCGCTGCCCACGCGGGTGCAGGAGACGGTGACGGGGTGCGGGCCGTGCGGGGTGGGGGCGGTGAAGGAGACGGTCGAGGACATGGGCACTCCTGGTCGTGGCGCGTCCGGGAAACGTGCGTAGACAGAGTGTCAGCAAAAGCTACCGACGGGTAGACCCGGGGCGCGCTTCCGGTATTGGTCTTGACCAAGGGTGAGGGCCGCCCTATGGTCGCAGAGAAGTGCAACAACCTTTAATAAACAAGGGCGTTAAAACGCCGCCGGACCACGGCGAGTGCGGAGGACAGGGTGGGGACCACGCAGCTGGAACCGGTACAGGAACCGAAGTACTGGCACTTGAGGACCGTACTGAGCGAGGCGCTGGACTCGGAGTTCTCCGTCGGCGAGGTCCTCCCCAACGAGCGGGACCTCGCCGCCCGGTTCGGCGTCGCCCGTGCCACCCTCCGCCAGGCCCTGGAGCAGCTCGAACTGGAGGGCCGGCTCCAGCGCCGCCGCGGTGTCGGCACGACCGTGGCGCCGCCGCGGGTGGGCGTGGCCGTCGGCACCCGGGAGCACGTCTGGCCCGGTGTGGCCGACGACGCCTGGCAGCCGGTGGACAGCACCCTGGCGGTGCCGCCGGCGGCCGTCGCCGACGCCCTGGGCACCGACCGCGCCGCGCCCGTGCACACGGTGCGCCGCTCCCGCGTCTCGCACGGCCGGCCGGTCGCGGCGGAACTGCTCCACGTCCCGCCGGCGGCCGTGCCCGGCCTGACCGACGCCCCTTCCGGGGCGGCACGCGCGCGTGCGGTCCTGTGCGAACTGCACCGCCTGGAGCTCGCGCACCAGGAGAGCGCCGTGGAACTGGGTTCCGCCCGGGCCGACGAGGCCAGGGAGCTGGACCGCCTGCCGGGCGCCCCGGTGCTGGTCGTCACCACCCGCTACCTCACCGGGACCGGCACGGCCGCCCTCAGCGTCGCCACCTACCGGGCGGACACCTGCCGCCTGACCTTCGGCGACACGGGCGACGTGGAGATCCATGACGGCGTGGCGGCGACGAGCGCGGTCTGCTGAGCCGGACCGCCGGGCGGGGCGGTGCGCCGTGCCCGGCCGCCCGGCGGAAGGCTGGGGGAAGCCGGGCAGGCCGCGGCCTGCGGGGCACGGGCGCGCGTCCGCCGACGCTGACAGGACTCTCGGCGCTGGCAGGACTGCCGGCACTGACAGTGCTGTCGGCGCTGTCGGCGCTGTCGGCGCTGTCGGTGCTGTCGGCACGGCGACCGGCCGTGCGGGCGGTCAGCGGCGGGCCGTCGTGCCCTCGACCGCGAAGAGCTGTTCCTCCACGTGGTCCAGGGCCAGCCGGAGCGCGCCCGTCGGGACGGCGGCCTCGCCCAGGAGGGACAGGGCGACCCTCGGAGGGCGCAGGCAGTAGCGGGACAGCTCACGGCGCAGCGGTGCCAGGACGCCGTCGAGGCCGGCCGCCCAGCCGCCGATCACCACCAGCTCCGGATCGAGGGCCAGCACCAGCGCCGCCACGTCGTGCACCAGCCGCCGGATGAACCGGTCCATCGCCGCGCGGGCCCGCTCGTCACCGTCCCGGGCCTGGGCGAACACCTTCGCGACCGCCTGCTCGTCGAGCGGGTGCAGGGGCTCGTCGGTGGTGGACAGCAGCGTCTCCGGCGTCACCTCGCGGCCCAGCAGATGCAGCGCCCCGATCTCCCCGGCCGCCCCGCCGTACCCCCGGTGCAGCCGCCCGCCGATCAGCGCGCCCGCCCCCGGACTCAGCCCGGCCAGCACGAACACCACGTCGTCGGAGTCGGTGGCGGCACCCTGCCAGTGCTCGGCGACCGCCGCCGCGTTGGCGTCGTTCTCCACCAGCACCGGGCACTTGAAGGAACGGCTCAGCCGCTCGCCCAGCCGCAGCCCCGTCCAGCCGGGCAGCGCGGTACCGAGCCGCACCGTGCCGTCCGCCTCGACGATCCCCGGTGTCGCCGCCCCCACCGCGCGCAGCGACCCGCGGGCCACTCCGGCCCGGCGCAGCACCTCGGCGACGGCGCCCCGCAGCCGCTCCAGCCGCTCGTCGGCCGGCGCGCTCTCCTCGACCTCCTTGGCCTGTGCGCCGATCACCGTGCCGTCCAGGTCGGCCAGGACCGCGGAGACCCGGTGCGGGCCGATCTCCAGCCCCAGCAGATGCCCTGCCTCCGCCCGGAACCGGAACCGGCGGGCGGGCCGTCCCTGCCGTCGGGCCGAGCCCTCCTCGGCCGCCGTCTCGACGACCAGCCCGGCCTCGATCAGGCCGTCCACCACGCCCTCCACGGTCGGCCGGGACAGCCCGGTCACCCGGGTGATCTCGGTCAGCGTCGCGCAGTCCGTCGCGCGCAGCGCGTGCAGCACCACCGCGGAGTTGATCCTCCGCAGCAGCGAGGGGTCCCCGCCGGTCAGCCGCCCCACCGTCCGTCCTCCCAGCTCGTGCGCGTGTTGGCCGGATCGTACTCGGCACGCCGCACCCCGGCGAGTGCCGCCCGTGCCCGGCCCGGGTACGGCTCAGCCCGGCGTCACGAACCCCGACTCGTACGCCGCGATCACCGCCTGCGTGCGGTCCCGCGCGCCGAGCTTGGCCAGCACGGCGCTCACGTGCGACTTCACCGTCTCCGTCCCGACCACCAGCCGGGCGGCGATCTCCGCGTTCGACAGCCCGCGCGCCATCAGCCGCAGCACCTCGCCCTCCCGCTCGGTCAGCCGGGCACGCTCCAGTGCCGCGCGGGCCGCGCGGTTCCCGCCGTCGTCGCCGTACCGGGCCGCCAACTGCCGCACCGACGCCGGGAAGAGCAGCGACTCGCCCGCCGCGACCAGCCGCACCGCGTGCACGATCTCCGCCGGCCGGGCCCGCTTCAGCAGAAACCCGTCGGCCCCGGCGCGCAGCGCCTCGTACACGTACTCGTCGTTCTCGAAGGTGGTCACCACCAGGATCTTCGGCGGGTCGGCGACCGTCCGCAGCACGGCGCGGGTGGCCTCGATGCCGTCCAGCAGCGGCATCCGGACGTCCATGGCGACCACGTCCGGCCGCAGCCCGCGCACCAGCGGGATCACCGCCGCCCCGTCGGCCGCCTCCCCGACCACCTCGATGTCGGGCTGCGCCTCCAGCACCGCCCGCAGACCCGCGCGCACCAGAGGTTCGTCGTCGACGAGGAGAACGGTGACCGGCATCCGGCCAGCGTAGATCAGCCCACCGGCAGCACCACCTGGACCTGCCAGTCACCGGCGTCGGGGCCGGTACGGGCCTGTCCGCCGAGGAGGGCGGCCCGCTCCCGTATGCCGCGCAGTCCGCTGCCGCGGCCCGGGCCGGGCGCGGCGGCCGTGAGCGGGTTGCGTATCTCCAGGCCGAGGCTGCCGTCCGCGACCCGGATCCGGACCCGGACGGGCACCGCCCCCGCGTGCCGCAGCACGTTGGTCAGCGCCTCCTGGAGGATCCGGTACCCCTCCCTGGACACCGGCCCCGGCACGGTCCCCAGCGGCCCGGTCACCTCCGTGTCGAGCTTCGCCCCGGAGGACCGCGCGGACTCCAGCAGCCGGTCGGCGTCCGCCAGCGTCGGCCGGGCGCTCACCGGCCGCCGCGCCTCCCGCAACACACCCAGTACCCGTTCCAGGTCCTCCAGGGCGGCCCGGCCGGTGTCCTCGATGGCCGACAGCGCCCGGTCGGTGAAGTCCGGGTCTCCGGCCGCCCGGGCCGCGCCGGCCTGGACCACGGCGACGGTCAGCGCGTGCCCGATGGAGTCGTGCAGCTCGCGGGCTATCCGGGTGCGTTCCAGCAGCTGTTCGGTGCGCTCCTCCAGCGCGGCGAGCCGCTCGGCGGGGGAGGGGCCGAGCAGCTTCGGCGCGAGCCGGGTGATCAGTACGCCCGAACCCACGACGACGGCGGCCAGCAGGACCAGCGGCAGCGGTGCCAGCAGCGCGTACCACCAGTGCTGCCCGGGGACGGGGACGAGGGCACCGTCGCCCAGCGGCACCCCTCGGGCGCCGGCCACCAGGTTGTCGGTGGTGATCGGCAGCTGGATCGTGACCACCGCGACCAGGCATCCCAGGAGCAGCCGGGCCTGCAGCCACACCACCGTCCGCGCGCGGTCGGCCCAGGTGACGGACGGTGCGAGGACGATCTCGTGGCCGTCGCCGGCCTGCTGCTGACCGGTCAGCAGCAGCCGCGCCTGGAACCCCTCGACCACCCGCATCGCCGGCACCAGGCCGGCCGGCGCCAGCAGCACGGGCGAGAGGTACATCCAGACGTCGTCGACGTACATCAGCACAGCCGGCAGCACCGCGGCGACGAAGAGATGCAGCCACCGCGTGTACGTCACCGCCCGGGTGAACGGGCGCAGCATGCGGACCATTTCGCCATCGTGCCAGCCGCCACTGACAACGGGCCTCCCCCGGGCGGGGGAGCCGCTCGCCACTCACGGGGGAGGCCGGGCCTGGCCCGACCGGCCAGGCTGGCGCCATGACCAGCATCGAACTGCGGGCCCTCACCAAGGAGTACGGTTCCCGACGCGCCGTGGACGACGTGACCTGCACCGTGCGCCCCGGCCGCGTCACCGGCTTCCTCGGTCCCAACGGCGCCGGGAAGTCCACCACCATGCGGCTCGTCCTCGGCCTGGACCGGCCCACCGCCGGCACCGCCACCCTCGGCGGACGCCCCTACGCCACCTTCGACGAACCCCTGCGGCACGTCGGCGCCCTGCTCGACGTACACGCCGCGCACGGCTCGCGCACCGCCCGGGACCATCTGCGCGTCCTGGCGGCGAGCAACCGGCTGCCCGGCCGCCGGGTGGCAGAGGTACTGGCGGAGACGGGCATCGCGCCGGTGGCCCGCCGCCGGGTGCGGACGTACTCCCTGGGCATGCGGCAGCGGCTCGGCATCGCCGCCGCGCTGCTCGGCGACCCCGGCGTCGTGCTGCTGGACGAGCCCTCCAACGGGCTCGACCCGGAAGGCATCGTCTGGATCCGGGAACTGCTGCGCCGTCTGGCGGCCGAGGGCCGTACGGTGCTGGTCTCCAGCCATCTGATGAACGAGACCGCGTCCTTCGCCGACCACCTCGTGGTCCTCGGCCGGGGCCGCTTGCTCGCCGACACCCCGATGCGGGAGTTCATCCGCGCGCGCGTGCGGCCACGGGTCCGCGTCCGCACCTCGGACCCCACCGCCCTCACCGGCGTCCTCGCCCGCCATGGCCTCGACGCCGTCCGGCACGAGGAGGGGCACTGGACCGTGTCCGACGCGCGCGTGGCGGACATCGGCCGCCTCCTGTCGGGAGCCGGGGTGCCGATCCTCGAACTCGCCGCCGAGGAAGGCACCTTGGAGCAGGCATATCTGGACCTGACGTCTGCCGAGACCGAGTTCGCCGCCCAGCGCCGGCAGGAGGTCTGACCATGCCGTTCATCCCCGTGCTCCGCTCCGAGTGGCTGAAGATCCGGACCCTGCGGCCGCTGTACGGGGCGCTGGCGGCGGTGTTCGCCGCCACCGCCGGGTTTTCCGCGCTCGCCGGCCTCGACGACGGCACCGACCCGGAGTTCGACCCCCTGTTCACGTCCCTCTCCGGGGTCGTGCTCGGCCAGGTCGCCGCCATCGCCTTCGGGGCGCTCGCCGTGTCCTGCGAGTACCACGGCGGGGCGATCCGTCTCACCCTGGCGGCGGTGCCGCGCCGTGGCCGGTGGTTCGCGGCCAAGCTGACGGCGATCGCCGTACCGGCCCTGGTGGTGGGCCTGGTCACCGCCCTGGCCGCGCTGGCGGCGGCCCGCGCCGGCCTGGGCTCCGCCGCGCGTGGGCCGACCGTGGCCGAGCAGGCCCGGGGTGTCGTGGGCTGCGGTCTCTACCTGATGCTGATGGCACTGTTCGCGGCCGGCCTCACCGCGCTGCTGCGCAGCGGCGTCGCCGCCCTCTCGGTGCTGATCCCGTTCGTCCTGACCGTCTCCTTCGTGATCGGCGACGCGGCCGGCGGCGCCACCGACTTCCTGCCGGACCGGGCGGGGCAGGTGATCCTGCACCAGACGTCCGACGCGAGCACCGGGCCCTGGACGGGACTCGCGGTGACGGCGCTGTGGACGGCCGCCGCCGTGCTGGCAGGCGGGTGGCGGCTGCGTCGCCGGGACGCCTGACGCACAGCCAGTTGTCAGTGCCGCCCGCTTTACTGGAGCCATGGACATCGCACGGCACATCGCCCTCATCGACGAGCTGTGCTTCCGCCCGTTCCCGGCGGGGCTCGGCCACCACCTCGTGGTGCTGAGCGGCAGTCACGGCCTGCGCGGCGGCGGCGAACCGGCGGAGCGTGCGGTGGCGGTCGACCAGTACGAGAAGGAGCGGGACGCCGTCGACGCGCTGCTGGCCGAGCGGTGGGGCGAGTCGGAGATCCTCAGTCTGCTCACGGTCCTGCTGCGCACCGAGCGGGCGGGGGAGATACCGGAGCCGTGGGCCGAGCTGAGCGCCCGCGCCCGCGTGGCCTACCTGTGGGAGGTGGCGGGCACCGGCCGCTGGGTCGCGCTCGCCGTCGCCGACCGGGACGCGGCGGACGAGGTGCGGCTGCTGGCCGCGGTCACGCGGGAGGCCCCGCCGTGAGCCCCTGCGCGTCGGCCGCGGCCCGCAGCCGGGCGAACTCCTCGGCCATGGTCTGCGCCGTCCAGTGCGCGTTCAGCCCGCTCGGGTTGGGCAGCACCCACACCCGGGTGTCCCCGATCAGCCGCTCCTGCGGGCCCACTTGGGCCTTCTTGTCGTCGAAGGCGGCGCGGTACGCGGTGACCCCGACCACGGCCAGCCAGCGGGGCCGCAGCCGCGTCACCTTCAGGGCCAGCTCCCGGCCGCCCGCCCGGTACTCCTCGGCGGTCAGCTCGTCGGCCCGGGCACTGGCCCGCGCGACCACATTGGTGATGCCGAGCCCGTACGAGAGGAGTTCCTGCTGCTCGGCGGGTGCGAGCCGCCTCGGGGTGAATCCGGACAGGTGCAGCACCGGCCAGAACCGGTTGCCGGGGCGGGCGAAGTGGTGGCCCGTCGCGGCTGTCATCAGGCCGGGGTTGATGCCGCAGAACAGCACCCGGAGACCGGCCGCGACGACGTCCGGTACGAGACGGTCGCGGGCGGCCTCCAGCTCGGCGGGCGTGAAGCGGGGCATGTCCGTGCGACGGTCAGAGGATCGCGCCGGGCGTGTAGCCGGCCGCATCGGGGTGCTGCTTGACGATCTCCTCGATCCGGGCGGCGACGGCGGCCACCTGGCCGGCGGCGGCGCCCGTGAAGGACAGCTTGTCGGCCATCAGCGCGGCCAGCTGCTCACGGTCCAGCGGCAGCCGGTCGTCGGCGGCGAGCTTGTCCAGCAGGTCGTTGCGCTCGGCGCCCTGCTCGCGCATGGCCAGCGCGGTGGCGACGGCGTTCTCCTTGATCGCCTCGTGCGCCACCTCCCGCCCGACACCGGCGCGCACCGCGCCCATCAGCACCTTGGTGGTGGCCAGGAACGGCAGGTAGCGGTCCAGCTCCCGGGCGACCACGGCCGGGAACGCGCCGAACTCGTCGAGCACGGTCAGGAACGTCTCCAGCAGTCCGTCGAGCGCGAAGAACGCGTCGGGGAGGGCCACCCGGCGCACCACCGAGCAGGACACGTCGCCCTCGTTCCACTGGTCGCCCGCCAGCTCACCCGTCATCGAGGCGTAGCCGCGCAGGATGACCATCAGGCCGTTGACGCGCTCGCAGGAGCGGGTGTTCATCTTGTGCGGCATCGCCGACGAGCCGACCTGGCCCGGCTTGAAGCCTTCGGTGACCAGCTCGTGCCCGGCCATCAGCCGGATCGTCTTCGCCAGCGAGGACGGCGCCGCCGCCAGCTGCACCAGCGCGGTGACGACCTCGTAGTCCAGCGAGCGCGGGTAGACCTGGCCGACCGAGGTGAAGGCCTGGCCGAAGCCGAGGTGCCCGGCGATCCGCTGCTCCAGCTCCGCCAGCTTGCCCGCGTCGCCGCCGAGCAGGTCCAGCATGTCCTGGGCGGTGCCGACCGGGCCCTTGATACCGCGCAGCGGGTAGCGGCCGAGCAACTCCTCCACCCGGCCACAGGCCACGAGCAGCTCGTCGGCGGCGGTGGCGAACCGCTTGCCCAGCGTCGTCGCCTGCGCCGCCACGTTGTGCGAGCGCCCGGCCATGACCAGCTCGCCGTACTCGCCGGCCAGCTTGCCCAGCCGTGCCAGCACCGCCACGGTCCGGTCCCGCACCAGTTCCAGGGAGAGCCGGATCTGGAGCTGCTCGACGTTCTCCGTCAGGTCCCGGGAGGTCATGCCCTTGTGCACCTGCTCGTGCCCGGCGAGGTCGTTGAACTCCTCGATCCGTGCCTTCACATCGTGCCGGGTGACCTTCTCGCGCTCGGCGATCGAGGCGAGGTCCACCTGGTCCAGGACGGCCTCGTAGGCACCGATCGCCTCGTCGGGCACCTCGATGCCGAGGTCCTTCTGCGCCCGCAGCACGGCGAGCCAGAGCTGCCGCTCCAGCCTCACCTTCTGCTCGGGCGACCAGAGCGTGGCGAGCTCGGCGGAGGCGTAGCGTCCGGCGAGGACGTTGGGGATGCGGGGCTTGGCGGGAGCGGAAGTCACGTAACCGGATTCTACTGGCGATTCGTGCAGGTCGGCGCCGAGGGGTGGTCTGGAGGATCGTACGAGGCGGAGCTCCGGTCAGAGTTCCGTCCGTCGCCAGTCCGTCACCGGGCCGGGATTCGTCGGGTCCGCGGGGGTGACCCAGAAGGCTCTGCCCAGCTCGGCGCTGAACTGGGCGCCGGTCCGGCCGTCCCCGGAGGAGCGGCCGGTCAGCCGGCGGCCGATCCACGGCAGCAGGTGCACCCGGGCGAACCGGAGGTCGGCGGTCCGGCGCGGCAGCCAGCCCAGCGGCGGCGTCGCCGCCATCGGCGTGTGCCACGCGGGATCCTCGGCCTCGTGCCCCAGCGTCTGCCACACCGCCTCGGCGACCCGGCGGTGCCCCTCCGCGGTCAGGTGCAGCCGGTCCACGTCCCACAGCCGCGGGTCGGCCAGCGACGGCGCCCCGTACAGGTCGGCGACGACGGCGCCGTGCCGGGCGGCCAGGTCGTCCACGACGGCGAAGAGCGCCTCCATGCGCGGCCGGAACCGTTCCAGGACCGGGCCCTGGCGGCCGGGGCTGCGCATCAGCACCAGCTGCTTGCAGTTGGGGGCCAGCCGCTCCACGGCCTCCGTCAGCAGGGCCCGCACCCGTCCCATGTCGCACTTGGGGCGCAGGGTGTCGTTGAGGCCGCCGACCAGGGTGATCACGTCCGCGCCCATCGCGGCGGCGACGGGCACCTGCTCGTCGACGATCTGCCCGATGAGCTTGCCGCGCACGGCGAGATTGGCGTACCGGAAGCCGGGGGTGCGGGCCGCCATCCGGGCGGCCAGGAGATCGGCCCAGCCCCGGTAGGAGCCATCGGGCAGCAGGTCCGACATGCCCTCGGTGAAGGAGTCGCCGACCGCGACCAGGCTGGTGAAGGTGGGGTTCGTCTGCATGGCGACGAAAATGGTATCCCGAGGCACCCATCGACGCTCCCGACGGCCACCCGCCTTCCGGCCATCCGGTGCCCGCCTTCCGGTGCCGGCCTTCCGGTGCCGGCCTTCCGGCACCCGCCCACCCGGCACCGCCTCCCTCCCACCCCCTCCCTTCCGGCGCCTCGCCCCCCGGCCCCGTCCATCCGCCATCCGCCGCCCGGCCTCCGCGCACCCTTCCCGCCCGCCGCCCGCCAGGCGCCGCCCGGCCTCTCAGCAGCCGTCCCCCCCCGCCACCCGCCGGCCGGTCCCCGCGGCCGGTGTCTCAGGTCCGTTGCCCGAAGAGTTCCCGCAGCACGTCCTCCATGGTCACCAGCCCCGCCAGCCGGCCGTCGGCGCCCAGGACGGCCGCCAGGTGGGTCCGGCTCGCGCGCATCGCCGTCAGGACGTCGTCCAGCGGCGTGCTCTCCCGCACCCGGGCGATGGGACGCATGTCACCCGGCCGGAACGGCCGGTCCCGGGGAGCGGCGTCCAAGGCGTCCTTCACATGCAGGTACCCGACGATCCGGCGTCCGTCGTCCACCACCGGGAACCGGGAGAACCCGGACTCGGCCGACAACCGCTCCACCTGCTCGGGGGTGACACCCACCCGCGCGTGCACGACCCGTTCCAACGGCAGGACGACATCGCGCACCGGGCGCCGGCCCAGTTCCAGCGCGTCGTTCAGCCGCTCCTGCGCCCGGTCGTCGATGAGTCCCGCCTCGCCCGCGTCCTTGACGATCTCGGCCAGCTCGGCGTCGGTGAAGGTCGCCGACACCTCGTCGCGCGCCTCGACCCGCAGCAGCTTGAGCAGACCGTTGGCGAACGCGTTGACCGTGAAGATCACCGGACGCAGCGCCCGGGACAGCGCCACCAGCGGCGGGCCGAGCAGCAGCGCGCTGCGCACCGGCTCCGCCAGCGCGATGTTCTTCGGCACCATCTCGCCCAGCAGCATGTGCAGATAGGTCGCCAGCGCCAGCGCCAGCACGAAGGACACCAGATGTCCGGCCCCGGACGGCACCCCCATCGCGTGGAACACCGGCTCCAGCAGATGCGCGATCGCCGGTTCCGCGACGATGCCGAGGACCAGCGTGCACAGCGTGATGCCGAGCTGGGCCGCCGCCATCAGCGCCGACACGTGCTCCAGCCCCCACAGCACCCGCTTCGCCCGCCGGTCGCCCGCCTCGGCGTGCGGCTCCACCTGGCTGCGGCGCACCGAGATCAGCGCGAACTCGGCGCCCACGAAGAAGGCGTTGACGACCAGTGTCAGCAGCCCGATCAGCAGTTGTACGGCGGTCACCGTCCGGCCTCCCCTGCTCCGCCGCCGTCGGCCCGCTCGTCGTCCAGCGGCGCGCGCAGCAGGACGGCGGCGGCCCGGCGGCCCGTGGCGTCCACGACCTCCAGGCGCCAGCCCGCCACCTCCACCCGGTCGCCGAGGGCCGGGATGCGGCCCAGTTCCGCCGCCACCAGCCCGGCCACCGTCTCGTAAGGCCCCTCCGGCACCCTGAGCCCGACCCGCTTCAGCCGGTCCACCCGGGCCGAGCCGTCCGCTCGGAACAGCGGGTGCCCCTGCTCGTCGGCACCGGCCGGAGCCAGCTCGGACGTCTCGTACGGGTCGTGCTCGTCGCGCACCTCGCCGACCACCTCCTCGACGATGTCCTCCAGCGTCGCCACCCCCGCCGTGCCGCCGTACTCGTCGATCACCACGGCCATGGTGCGCCGCCCGGAGAGCCGGTCGAGCAGCCGGTCGACGGTGAGGGTCTCCGGCACCAGGAGCGGGTCGCGCATCAGCTCGGAGACGGGTACCTGGGAGCGCCGCTCGGCGGGTACCGCGAGGACGTCCTTGATGTGCGCGGTGCCCACCACCGCGTCCAGGCTGTCCCGGTAGACGGGGAACCGGGACAGCCCGGTCGCCCGCGTCGCGTTCGCCACGTCCGCGCAGGTCGCGCCGGACTCCAGGGCGATCACCTGGACCCGCGGCGTCATCACGTGCTCGGCGGTGAGGTCGGCGAGGTTCAGGGTCCGCACGAACAGCTCGGCGGTGTCCGCCTCGAGCGCGCCCGCCTTGGCCGAGTGCCGGGCGAGCGCCGCCAGCTCCTGTGGTCCGCGCGCGGACGCCAGCTCCTCGGCCGGCTCCACGCCGAACAGCCGTACGACGCGGTTGGCGGTGTTGTTCAGATGGGTGATGAACGGCCGGAACGCGGCGCTGAACCAGCGCTGCGGGGTCGCCACCCGTTTGGCCACGGCGACCGGCGAGGAGATCGCCCAGTTCTTCGGCACCAGCTCGCCGACGACCATCAGGACCACCGTCGACAGTGCCGTACCGATCACCAGCGCGATCGAGGAGGCGGTCGACGGTGAGGCGCCCAGATCCCGCAGCGGGCCCGCGAGCAGCGCGGCCACCGACGGTTCGGCGAGCATGCCGACCACCAGATTGGTGACCGTGATGCCGAGCTGCGCGCCGGACAGCTGGAACGTCAGATTCCGTACGGCCTTCAGGGCGCCCGCCGCGCCGCGCTCCCCGCGTGCCGCGGCCCGCTCCAGCGCGCCGCGTTCGACGGTGGTCAGGGAGAACTCGGCCGCGACGAAGGCGCCACAGGCCAGCGCGAGCAGGACGGCCAGCAACAGGAGGAGCACTTCGGTCATCGGTTCACCTCCGTCGCGTGATCGTCTGTTTCGCGATCTTCCGTCTCGTGATCGTCCGTTTCGTGATCGTCCGGCTCGGCATCGTGCGTTCCATGATCGGGCAGGGCGGGGCGGCTCGCGCGCTGTCGGGTGCCGGCGGGCCGGTCCGTGGGCGGGTGCTCGGGGTCCGTCATGGTCGCGCGAGTGCCCGCGCAGGGCGATGCGAAGGCACGGAGCCGGGAGCGGCTCAGGAGACGAGGTGCTTCACCCAGCGCCGCCACTGCTCCTCGGGCCGGTAACCGGCGGCCCGCCAGGCGTGCTGGGCACGCTCGTTGCGTACCAGCACCATCGCGTCGCCGCGTCGCCCGCCGAGGGCCGTGAACCGCTCCTCGGCGGCGGTGAGCAGCGCCGTGGCGATGCCCCGGCGGCGCCGGTCCGGATGCACCGCGAGCCGGTACAGATGGCACCGCCAGCCGTCGAAGCCCGCGATCAGCGTGCCGACCAGTTCGCCGTCGAGCTCGCCCAGGACCAGTGCCTCGGGGTCGCGGGCGACCAGCCGTTCGACGCCTGCCCGGTCGTCGCTGATGCTGGTGCCCTCGGCGGCCACTTTCCAGAAGGCCAGCACGGTGTCCAGGTCCTGGGGCCCGGCGGCCCGTATACGAAGATCGGTCATGGGGCGATCCCATCAGCCCCCCGGCCGCCCGGTCACGGGTTTCCGGTATGTGGACGGGGACGGGGGGAGGGCGCCCCCTCCTCGCGGCGCACGCCGGGAACGGCGGCACGGTGCGCCGGCCCGGCGTCCACGTGCGTGGCGGCCATCGCGTCGGTCCCGGCCACCCGGCCGGCGAGCGCGCCGTCAGTCCTTGCTGACCGGGTGCCGGCCCGGGCCGCCGGCGGCGAACAGCCGCATCCGTTCCAGTACGGCCTCCGCCGTGGGCCGCTCCCGCTGGTCCACGAGGCGGCCGTCTGCGAGGAAGAGCGCCAGGTCGGCGTGGGCGGCGGCGCCCGGGTCGTGGGTGACCATCACGACGGTCTGCCCGAGACCGTCGACCGCCTCGCGCAGGAAACCGAGCACCTCCGCGCCGGCCCGCGAGTCGAGGTTGCCGGTCGGCTCGTCCGCGAAGATCAGTTCCGGGCGGGAGACCAGCGCGCGGGCGCAGGCGACGCGTTGCTGCTGGCCGCCGGAGAGCTGGGCGGGCCGGTGCTTCAGCCGGTCCCGCAGGCCCAGGGTGTCGATGACCTGGTCGAGCCACGGCTCGTCGGGGCGGCGCCCCGCGATGCTCATGGGCAGGGTGATGTTCTCCAGCGCGTTCAGCGTCGGGATCAGGTTGAACGACTGGAACATGAACCCGATCCGGTCCCGGCGCAGCCGGGTCAGCTCGCGCTCCCTCAGCCCGGTGATCTCGGTGTCGCCGAGCCACACCTGACCGGCCGACACGTTGTCCAGCCCGGCGAGGCAGTGCATCAGCGTGGATTTCCCCGAGCCCGACGGACCCATGACCGCGGTGAACCGGCCGCGCACGATGTCGACGTCGACCGCGTCCAGGGCGAGCACCGTCGTCTCGCCGGAGCCGTACGCCTTGGTCAGGCCCCGGGCCCGGGCCGCGATCCGGTCCGCGGGCGCCAGGCCCGGGGCGTGCTCGGCGGCGGGAGTGGACAAGACGGCCTCCTCGGTGGTCCCGCGCGGGTGCGGGCATCGGCGTTCCTTGTCCCGGCCGAGGGTAATGTGACCCGCCCCACCCGCGGTATCCCCCTGGGGTGCCGGGGCGGGGTCCGCCTCAGGTCGGGCCCCGGGTACGGGTGTAAGGGGCAACGTCCTGCCGGTGGGTACGGTGCGCGGGGCGCCGGCCTCGAAAAGCCGACGTATGGCAGGCCGACGTTGGGCAAGCCGGTGCGGAGAAGGCCGGTGCGGAGAAGGCCGGACGGAGAAGGCCGGACGGAGAAGGCCGGACGGAGAAGGCCGGCGCGGGGCGGGTCAGTGCGGTGTGGTCGCCGGGCCCGGCCGCCAGGCGGTGCCCAGGACGCAGTACGACATGGGCAGGCGCGGGCCCTTCGGCGGCATCAGGGTCCGCCGGTAGGGGCCCAGCGTGAAACCGGCCTCGCGCAGCGCGGCGAGCGGGTCCCGGGCCACATGGCAGCCGCCGGCCAGCGACGGCCACACCGTCCGGTCCAGGGCCCGCTGGGTGAGGGTCATCAGCCGGCCGCCGCCGCGCCCGTGCTCGAAGAACCGCACCTCGCCGCCGGGCCGCAGCACCCGGCGCAGCTCGCCGAGGGCCCGCGGCACGTCGCGCACGCTGCACAGCACCAGGGAGACGACGGCCGCGTCGAACGCCTCGCTCTTGACCGGCAGCGCCTCGGCGGTGCCCGGCGCCACGTCGACGGGGGTCTCCGCGCGCAGGGCCGCCTCCACCGCCAACTGCCGCAGCAGCCGCTCGGGTTCGATGGCGACGACCTCGGAGACGGTGCGGGGGTAGTGGGTGAAGTTGAGGCCGTTGCCCGCGCCGATCTCGATCACCCGCCCGGAGAGCCCGGCGAGCAGCCGGTCGCGGACGGCTCCCATGCCCATCCGGGTCTCGGCACTCACACTGAGCCGGGCGTAGCGGCGCGCGAACCACGGGTGATGCACGGCGTCCCGCGGTGTGGCCGGGTGACGGGTGGTCCGGAGCGGCGACATGGGGCCTCCCTCGCCAGGGTGCGGTGCGTTATCCCGATTGTCCCCCGTGCGGGGGCGGCGCACCCCTGCTGACGGTGGCTGTTCACCCGAGGCGCGGGGCGAACTCGGTCGGCTGGTGCCGGGGTGCCGGGGTGCTCGGTCGCTCCTTCCCGGCAAGGCAAGGGTCGGCCCGGCGGCCTCTCGTCCCTACGTGGCTGCCGAAACCGCCCTCACCCCGGAGCCCCCATTCAGCCCCCTTCCCCCCTCCGGAACCCCTCCGCGTCCCAGGTCCCGCCCAGTTCCGCCGCCAGCCACCCCGGCGCCGCCGACCGGAAGGCGGCCGGGGTGCGGGTGGCGGCGCCGGCGGGCAGGGCGCCCAGCAGGGGAGCGCCGGTGACGTCCGGCAGGTCCGTGAGGTTGCAGCGGGCGGCGAGGTCCGGACGCCCGGGCCAGCTGCCGATCACCACGCCCAGCGGAGCCGGCCCGCGCGAACGCAGTTCACGCGCCGTCAGCTCCGTCGCGTTCAGGGTGCCGAGCCCGGCCGGCGCCACGATCAGCACCGGCGCGCCCAGCAGCCCGGCGACGTCCGCCAGCGTGCCGCCCGCCGCGTCGAACCGTACGAGCAGCCCGCCCGCCCCCTCGACCAGCACCAGGTCGTGGGCGGCGGCCAGCTTCGCCGCGGCGTCGGCCACGTCCGCCGGCCGCACCGGCGCGAGACCCGCGCGCCGCGCGGCCGTGGCGGGCGCCAACGGGTCGGGATAGCGGGCCACTTCGGCGGTGATGACCGGGCCCGCCAGCCGCGCGACCTCCTCGGCGTCCCCGGGTTCGCCGGGCGCCACCCCTGTCTGCGCGGCCTTCAGCACCGCCACCGACCGGCCGGCCGCCGCGGCCGTCGCGGCGACGGCCGCGGTCACCACCGTCTTGCCGACCTCCGTGCCGGTCCCGGTGACCACGAGCACGGTCATGTCCGGCCTCCCGCGCCGCGGCGCCCACGCGCCCCCGTCCAGGCGGACTCGGTGTTCCGCGCCGGGCCCGTCCCGCCGACCGTCAGCACGGTCATGTCCCGCCTCCCCACGAGTACGCCCATGTCATCGCCTCATCGCCTCACCGCGCCCGCGCGCCCCGGGTACGTCCACGTCACCCCTCCCGTGCCGCCGCGCACACCGCGCGGCCGATCCGGGCCACGTCCGTGTCGTCCGTGACGTACGGCGGCATCGTGTAGACCAGGTCACGGAACGGCCGCAGCCACACGCCCTCGCGCACCGCCGCCCGGGTCGCGGCCGCCATGTCGACGGGGTGGTCGAGCTGCACCACGCCGATCGCGCCGAGGACCCGTACGTCCCGCACCCCCGGCAGCGACGCGGCCGGTGCCAGCCCGTCCCGCAGCCCGGCCTCGATCCGCTTGACCTCGGCGCGCCAGTCCTGCCCGAGGAGCAGTCCGATCGAGGCGCAGGCCACGGCCGCCGCCAGCGGGTTGCCCATGAACGTCGGCCCGTGGGCGAGCACGGGGACCTCGCCGCGCGAGATGCCCGCGGCCACCCGGGGCGTGCACAGCGTCGCCGCCATCGTCAGACAACCGCCGGTCAGCGCCTTGCCCACGCACATCACATCCGGCGTCACCGCCGCGTGCTCGGCCGCGAACATCGCCCCGGTACGTCCGAAGCCGGTCGCGATCTCGTCGAACACCAGCAGCACGTCGTGCGCGTCGCACGCCTCGCGCAGCACCCGCAGATACGCGGGGGAGTGGAACCGCATCCCGCCCGCCCCCTGCACCACCGGCTCGACGATCACCGCGGCCAGTTCGTCGGCGTGCCGCTCGACCAGTGTCCGCAGCTGATCGGCGTAGGTCTCGTCGTACTCCGCCGGCGGGGCGTCCGCGAACACCTGGCGCGGCAGCAGTCCCGCCCACAGTCCGTGCATACCGCCCTCGGGATCGCACACCGACATCGGCTGCCAGGTGTCGCCGTGGTAACCGCCGCGCCAGGTCAGCAGCCGCCGTTTGGCCGGCCGGCCGAGCGAACGCCAGTACTGGAGGCACATCTTGACCGCGACCTCCACCGACACCGACCCGGAGTCGGCCAGGAACACGTGCTCCAGCCCGTCCGGCGACAGGTCGACAAGGAGTTTGGCCAGCCGTACGGCGGGTTCGTGGGTGAGCCCGCCGAACATCACATGGCTCATCCGCCCCAGCTGCGCGCGCGCCGCCTCGTTGAGCACCGGGTGGTTGTAGCCGTGGATCGCCGACCACCAGGAGGACATCCCGTCCACCAACTCGCCGCCGTCGTCGGCCAGCCGCAGCCGTACCCCGTCGGCCGAGGCGACGACCAGCGGGTCGGACCGGCCGGGCATGGGGCCGTACGGATGCCACACGTGCCGCCGGTCCAGCTCCAGCAGTTCCGCCACCGTCAGGTCAGGCATTGGGCGCCAGGTCCGTGCCGGCCCCGCGGCGCCGCACCGCGACCAGGTCGGTACGGGCCTGCCCGGCGCCGTCCGCCCGGTGCGCCGGCAGCGTCACCTCGTCGGCGCCCTCCACCTCGAACCCGGCGTCCGCGATCATCTCCAGGTCGGCCCGGCCCGCCTGGCCCTCACTGGTCAGGTAGTCGCCGAGGAAGACCGAGTTGGCCAGATGCAGGGCGAGCGGCTGGAGCGTGCGCAGATGGACCTCGCGGCCGCCCGCGATCCGCACCTCCGCGTCCGGGCAGACGAACCGGGTCATCGCCAGGATGCGCAGGCAGCGCTGCGGCGTGAGGTGCCACTCGGCGGCCAGCGGTGTGCCGGCCATCGGGATCAGGAAGTTCACCGGCACCGAGTCCGGGTCCAGCTCGCGCAGCGCGAACACCACGTCGACCAGGTCCTCGTCGCTCTCGCCCATCCCCGCGATCAGCCCGGAACAGGCCGACAGACCGGCGGCGTGCGCCTTGCGCACCGTGTCCACCCGGTCGGCGTACGTGTGCGTGGTCGTGATCTCCCCGTAGGTCGCCTCGGAGGTGTTGAGGTTGTGGTTGTAGGCGTCCGTGCCCGCCGCCCGCAGCCGCTCCGCCTGACCGTCGGAGAGCAGGCCCAGACAGGCACAGACCTCCACGCCCGTGTGCCGCTCCTTGATGGCCGCGACGGTCTCCGAGACCCGGTCCACGTCCCGGTCGGTCGGGCCGCGCCCGCTCGCCACCAGGCACACCCGCTTGGCGCCCCCGGCGACCCCCGCGGCGGCGGCCTCGGACGCCTGGTCCGGCTTGAGCCAGGTGTACTTGAGGATCTCGGCCCGCGAGCCCAGCCGCTGCGAGCAGTAGGAGCAGTCCTCCGGGCACAGGCCCGACTTCAGGTTGACGAGGTAGTTGAGCTTCACCCGGCGGCCGAACCAGTGCCGGCGCACCTTGCCGGCCGCGGCCACCACGTCGAGCAGATCGTCGTCCGACGCCGTGAGGACGGCCAGCGCCTCCTCACGGGTTGGCGGCTCGCGCCGCAGTCCCTTGTCCACCAGCGTGTCCAGCAACGTGTTCAGCGGTGTGCTCTCCAGGTCCATGGCAGGCGATCCTGGCCCATGAACGGCCCTCGGCGAAAGGAGGATCCGTACAACAGGTCCGGTTCGACCTGTGGTGATTGCCACACAGTGCACGGCTTGCCGCGCCGCTAGGGTCTGTTCACTGTCCACAACCGTCTGCGAACCTGTGAGGTACCGTCCCATGGCGTTCGGCTGGATCGATCCGCAGCGCGAACTGCGCCGCCGCGCCGGGCTGCTGCGCGTGCTGCGCCCCCGCCCGGCCGGCTCGCCGCTCCTCGACCTGGCGAGCAACGACTACCTCGGCCTGGCCCGGCACCCCGAGGTGACCGAGGCGGCGGCCCGGGCGGCGCGGACCTGGGGCGGCGGCGCGACCGGCTCCCGGCTGGTCACGGGGTCGACCGAACTGCACGCGGAACTCGAGGCGGAACTCGCCGCCTTCTGCGGCTTCGAGGCCGCCCTGGTCTTCTCCTCCGGCTACGCGGCCAACCTGGCCGCCGTCACCGTGCTGGCGCCGCACGGCTCGCTGCTGGTCTCCGACGCCGGCAACCACGCCTCCCTGATCGACGGCTGCCGGCTGGCCCGCGGCACCACCCAGGTGGTGCCGCACGCCGACCCGGCGGCGGTGCGCAAGGCGCTGGCGACGCACGACGGGCCCGCGCTCGTCGTCTGTGACGCGGTGTTCTCGGTCGACGGCGACGCCGCCCCGCTGACCGCGCTGGCCGCGGCGGGCCGGGAGCGCGGCGCCGGACTGCTCGTCGACGACGCGCACGGCCTCGGCGTACTCGGTGCCGGCGGCCGGGGCGCGCCGCACGCCGCCGGACTCGCGGGCGCGGACGACGTGGTCGCTACGGTCACGCTGTCGAAGTCGCTGGGCAGCCAGGGCGGGGCGGTGCTCGGCCCGGCGCGGGTGATCGCGCATCTGGTCGACACCGCCCGGACGTTCATCTTCGACACCGGACTGGCGCCGGCGGCGGCGGGCGCCGCGCTGGCGGCACTGCGGCTGCTGCGCCGCGAGCCGGAACGGGCCGCGCGCTGCCGCGCGGTGGCGACGGACCTGCACACCGGGCTGACGGCCGCGGGCCTGGCGGCGGTGCGCCCGGACGCCGCGGTGGTCTCGGTGCGCGCGCCGTCCCCGGCGGCGGCCGTGCGGTGGGCGGCCGACTGCCGTACGGCCGGCCTGGCCGTGGGATGCTTCCGTCCTCCTTCCGTGCCCGACGGCATCTCACGGCTCAGGCTGACCGCCCGTGCGGACCTCACCGAGGGTCAGATCGAACGCGCCGTGCGGTGGATCGGCGAGACGCGGCCATGAGTCGGCGTGACACGGCCGTGCGTCGCTCGACGCCGCACGGGGCTACTGGAGACGGAACCCGGCGGTGAAGCCGGCCCAGCTCCCGGGGGAGAAGAGCAGCGCCGGTCCGGCCGGATCCTTGGAGTCGCGCACGGCGAGCAGTCCGGCCCCGGGGCCGGTCGACGGACGGGCCGTCTCCACGCAGTTGTTCGCTCCCGTGCTGTAGCTGCTGCGCAGCCACCGCACGCCGTGCAGTCGGGTACTGGAAGGGACGTGCCGAGGAGGTGCGGACATGGTGCCTCCTTACGCGCCGGCCGCTGTCGCGGCGATGAGATCCAATGAGTCGTCGGGCGAAAGGGCGTGGACTTGCAGGGCATTGAAGGCTTCGGTGTAGGCCTCCAGGTCTTCTTTCCGTTCCAGATAGAGGCTACTCGTCAAGTGGTCGAGAACAACCACGTCCAGATCAGAAGTGCTCGAAAAGGAGAAGATAACGAAAGGCCCGGTGACCCCGATGTGCGCCCCGGCGGCGAACGGCAATACCTGGAGCCGCACATGGGGCAGCCGCGCCGCGTCGACCAGCCGTTCCAGTTGATGCGCCAGCACGTCCCGGTCGCCGACCGTCCGGTGCAGTACCGCCTCGTCCAGGACGGCGCTCAGGCGCAGGGGCGCGGGGGAGCGCAATACGTCCTGCCGGGCCAGCCGCACCTCGACCAGTGCGTCGATGCGCTCCTCCGGCAACCTGTCCATCGCGGCACGAGTCACCGCGCGGGCGTACTCCGGCGTCTGGAGCAGGCCGGGGACCACGGTGGTCTCCAAGGTGCGCATCGTGCTCGCCTGGTTCTCCAGGCTGATGAAGTCGCGGTAGGCCGGGGGCAGTACGCCGCGGTAGGGGTGCCACCAGTGCTGCCGGCCGCCGTCGTCCTCGGACCCGGCCAGGGCGAGGATGACCTCGCGCAGCTGGGTGTCGGCCACGCCGTAGACGTCCAGGAGTAACCGCACGTCACCGGGTTTCGCGCCGCTCGTCCCGGTCTCGATCCGGCTCACCTTCGACTGGTGCCAGCCCGCCAGCCGGGCCGCCTCGCCGCTGGTGATCCCCGCGTCCGTGCGCAACGCGCGCAGTTCGGCGCCCAGTTTCCGGCGGCGCACCACGGGACCGTGCCGCATGGGCCAACTCCTTTACTCCTTATGAGTCGCCCAAAAAGGGTCTGCCGTCGCAGAGTTCACCGCTTCGAGCGACAGATATATGCATATCTTGGTGGATCGCCACCCTTCACCGGTGCGGTGATGGCAATCTGGCGACCAAGCACAGTCCGGGACCGTACTCGAACCGTCCGCTCCGTGTCGGGCCGCGGTCCCAGCGGAAAGGGACGACGACGCCATGGCAGACCACCTGGAAGCATCCGTCACTCTGCCGAGCGATCCCGCCTCGGTGTCCGCCGCCCGGACCTACGTCGTCGGCACCCTCGCGGAGTGGGGGCTGTCCGCGGACACGGACGTCTCCGACACCATTCGGCTCATCGTGTCCGAGCTGGCGACCAACGTCGTGCAGCACACCCTGGGCCAGTCGCCCACCTTCACGGTGGACCTGGCGCTGGACCGTGACGAGCACCTGCGCATCGGTGTCACCGACAGTCATCCGCGGTTTCCCAAGCGGCTGCCCGCCGCCGTCCAGCAGGACAACGGCCGAGGCATGGTCATCATCCGCTGGCTCGCCGCGGAGTGCGGCGGGCGGCTGGAGGTCCGCCCCACCCGGGAGGGCGGCAAGACCGTCTCCGTCGAACTGCCCTGGACGCCCCGGACCGAGCAGCACCCGGCGACACCCCGGCCGAAGGGCCGGCGGTGACGCGCCGGCGGTACGGGACGCGGCGGGGCGCGCACCGGGGTCCCGGCACGTGCCTCAGGGGCGCCGGCCGGTCCGTACGGGCGCG